>OMSZ01000338.1 GCA_900313855.1 uncultured Eubacteriales bacterium | reverse complement strand
TTTGCCACCCAAAGATATATGAGCTGCTCAATCACTTCGCAATCCTTACACCTTCTTAAGATACAATTCCACAACAAATCCATCATTTTCATCATCAGCAGATTTGTGATTATAGCACTCGAAACCACCCATCTGCTTCTCCATGAAATGCTTTGCAAGATAAAGTCCGAGACCCGAGCCCTGAATGCCTGATGAATTTTGACCACGGTAAAATTTCTCCGTCACATTGTAAATGTCATCATCAGAGATGCCTTTGCCGTAATCCCTGACGGTTATGCACAGGTAACGGTCATTTGTATTCTTTTCATTCGCATTTTTTATATCCTGCTTTTTTGCATCTGCATCTGTTTTATCAATACTATTTGAATTATTGTCGTAATCCACATTATTTCCGATGCTTACATCACTATATTTATACGATACACTTATATCCGTTCCCGCATACTTTGCCGAGTTGCCGACAATATTACCGATAACCTGCTCCATCCTTAACTTATCCATATATACAAGACATTCCGGCAATTCATTTTCGATAACGATATTCCCATAAGACGAAAGCTCCTTGAAAAAATCGCTGATAATCCTCGAATCGGTTTCAACAGGCTTAACTTCAAGCTCCGAAAGCTCTTCAAGCGTTGCCTGAAACATATTGCTGATAAGCTCATCTATCGTATCAGCCTTGTTGGAAATGTAGCCGATTTTTTCAAGCTTTCCGGTAATTCTTTGCAATTCTTTATCACTTTCAAATGCACTATCTTCTTCTGCCTGTCGTTCATTTCCTGCAAAAATATCTGTTCCCATACTCTTTTTTGCTCTTTGCTGTAATTCATCAAGGCGCATCTTCTCCTGCATTTCAAGCACTTCACAGGTTGCCTTTATAGTTGCAACCGGAGTCTTGATATCATGCGACAACTGTGCAACAAGCTCTTTCTTGCTTTTTTCTGCCTCTGCCTCTCGCATTCTTGAGGCTGCAAGCTCCTCCCGCATCACGTCAAAGCTTTCAGTAAATGCGCCAAACATATTCTCCTTATGCATTGGCAGGGCAACATCAAGATTTCCCTTTGCAATCTCTGTTGTAAAATGCTGCAGCTCATGAAATGGTCTGATATAGTTATAATAAAGCACAAACATAAAAACATATCCCGCTGCCAACAGGCAAACCCATACATATGTAATATTCTTCTTAACCTTCTCCTTTGCAGCAGAGAATATATTCTCCTCAGCGGAGAAACACACCTTTCCTACCGTTGCTACACTGTCGTTATTATCCGGAGAAAAATCCATCACAAGACCATAATTCTTATAATAGTCAAAAAGCTTTGCAGTATAGTCTTTATCCTCATTAAGAATAATATCGCAGTTATACTCCTTCTCAATATCCTCAATCGACATTCCGGAATTGTATTTCGTTTTAATCTGTTCAATTATATCGTTATAATATACCATGTCGCGATGTGTAAAATCGTCATTTCCAAACTCCCCTGACAAAAACTTCAACAAAGCGAGCATTATGATCGTGTATATTACCGCAATCCATCTGATTTTCATAATACTTACCGTCTCCATACAAGAATTGTTTATAAACACAACTTTCATGTAGCCAAATTCTCAAATGCATCCAGCTTTTAATTTGCCGTATCAAGGATCGCTTCCATCTCGCATATTCGTTTTTCTACCTTATTTCCCATCACACCAGTTTCCCCTTAAAATTCTTCGCTGTACCACACTTTTCTTTTCTTCTGGCATTTGCCTTATTTACCGTTTCCATATAGATACCATCTGTTGTCCATGTTTTTCCGCAAATGTAAGGATACCTATGAGCTTCAAGAATAGAGGCAATATTCTTATCTCCTTAGTGTGTTATTCAGGCGGCAATCCTCTCAGGTTTTCCCATGTATCGTGCACCGACTTTCAACCTACATCCCAAACTCCTCGCAAAGCCTGTCAAACCGTGCCTGTTCCTTTTCCTTGATTGGCTTTGAAAGGTCATTCATGCAATGATGTATAACGCACCTCCAGAATATAACCTGTTCCCCAGATAGTCTTGATAAGCTTTGGTTCATTAGGGTTTTCCTCTAATTTCTCTCTTAGCTTTCT
>OMSZ01000360.1 GCA_900313855.1 uncultured Eubacteriales bacterium | reverse complement strand
ACCGTACAGTAAAACTTATGCTTTGGCGATGTGTTTGCATAAGAAGAGTAAAAAACCTGCTCTAATCCTGACATAATTGTTCCGCCACTAATCATAAAATATAGACCGCCTAAAAATGTATTAAATCCGCCTATGCAAATGAATAGCACTCCCAACGCTAAAAATAGCACTCCACATACGACATTCTGCTTCCACTGTCTTGTAAGTTTTATCATTTTCAAAAGATTTTTAATTTCAATTCCAATCGAATATTCCTTCATATCTGTCACTCCTTCCCCGTAGAATCAGAAAACTTACTAACCTCGGATTTCATAACATTCCTGTAGCACAGCACAATAACTGTAATATATACCACTATAGATACTGCCATCAATACAGCAGCCATTCTATCAGGAACATAAAATGTCACAAAACCTGTACCCACAGATAAAAAATAACCCGCACAAGCTAACAGAAAAATAACGGTTATACCTTTTAGCTTTCTTGCAAGCCATACTTCAACTTCAATAACCGTTAAAAACATAAATGCACCGGTAATATTATGCAACCAGTCTCCCGATACCATCATAATCGCACATACAGTTATCAGGCGTCTGACCGCATCAACCTTCATCACATCGCCAAACAGACCTACTCCTTTATCCGAAGTATGCATGTATTCTATCCGCACAGGCTCATTTGAAGCTATTTCTTTGAACATTAAAATATTCAGAACGATTTCTATTACATATATAACAGGTATTATAATTAAAGTATGTCCGATTAAAAATTTACCAAAAGCAGCCGACATCATCATCAAAACCGCAGGATATATAAGATATACTATCCATTTCAATATTCTTGTCGGTATAAATGTTGTATATAAGAATACTGCATTCTTCATAGGCTCTCCTTTCTCAACGAAGCTTTGTGTATTTCTTCATCACGCCAACGCATATCTGCGATAAAGATGCACTCTCTATAGCAACATCTAATCCTGCTAATTTATCCAGGTCATCCGCAAGGCACAAGCCCTCAAAACCATAACTTGAAAATGCCGCACCACAAAGGGTATTCATAACCAGCTCCTTACTGCTTTCATCTGCAAGTTCTCCTTTAACCATAACGTACTTTTCTTTAAGGTCTTCAACAAAACCGCGTTCAACAACCTTTCCCTGTTCAATGATAACGGCATAATCAGTAACATTTTCCATATCGGAAATATTATGAGTTGAGAAGATTACACTCTTTTCTCCATTACCCGCATCAATATATTCTCTAATCATTCCACACAACTTATCTCTCATAAGTGGATCCAGCGGCGAGGCAGGCTCATCTAATAACAGGAGATTTGTATCTCTTGCGAACACCGTTGAAAGAATGGTCTTCATTTTCATGCCGTCTGAAAGCTTTGAAAACGCTTTATCTCTTTCCGTTATGTTCATCTCATCACAAAGCACTTTGTATCTGTCAGAATTAAAACTATCAAAAAGCATTTTACTTACAGTTTCCACATCCTTGACCGTCCAATGCGGAAGAAAGAAATCATCTGTACCTTCGTATCCGATATTCTCCCTAATCTCCTTCCCCTCATATCTTCCGCCAAAGAAAGAAACTTCGCCTTGATAGTCCTTGCGAATGCCTGCAAGAATATTAAGTAACGTACTCTTTCCGGCACCATTTTCTCCAATAAGTGCTGTTGAAAATCCCTCCGGTATCTTAAGCTCGTCTATTGAAAGTTCAAATCCTTTGAATTTTTTCTTCACATTATTTATCTCTATTACCGCCGATGTATCCATACCGTTCTCCTCCTTAATCCTCTTGTTCAAGCAAAATCTTAAGCATTCCGAGCAATTCTTTATTGTTGATGCCTGCGACTCTTGAAGCCGCTATTGCATTGATTAAATGTTCCTCAACCTTACGCATATGCTGTTCATGCAGCATTTCCGTATCCTGTTCATTTACATAATATCCCTTGCCCTGTACCGCCGTCACAAGACCTTCACTCTCAAGCTCCTCGTACGCCTTAATCGTCGTAATAACACTTATTCTTAATTCCTTTGCCAATCCCCTTATCGACGGCAGATATTCTCCGGCTTTTCTCTTTCCTGACAATATTTCCTCCCGGAATGCATCAGCTATCTGCTGATAAATCGGCACTCCCGAATTCTGTAATAATTTCACACAACCACCTGCCCTTTCAAAGTATGTGT
>OMSZ01000336.1 GCA_900313855.1 uncultured Eubacteriales bacterium | reverse complement strand
ATTCCTGAATACTTACAAACTCTTATATACGGACAGCGGAAGTGAGATATCGGCATACCGTTAGACCTGTGCGTCCGTCCTACACCAACTCGATAAACCCCAATTTATACATTCTCAATCTGCCAATCAATCGGCTCTAACCCATGCTCCACAAGAAACTCATTCGTCCTTGAAAAATGCCTGCACCCGAAGAACCCCCGGTATGCCGACAACGGACTTGGATGAGGCGCCTTAAGTATAAGATGATTCGGATTATTAAGTCTGGCCGCTTTGTTCTGAGCCGGCTTTCCCCAGAGCAAAAAGACTATCGGTCTGTTCTGCTCGTTCAATATATCCATAACCGCATCCGTGAACTGCTCCCAGCCTAAGCCCTGATGGGAGAATGCCTGATGAGCCCGAACCGTGAGTACGCTGTTAAGCAGCAGCACTCCCTGCTCTGCCCATTTGACCAGATATCCGTTATTGGGGATATAACATCCCACATCATCATGAATCTCTTTATAAATGTTGACAAGTGATGGTGGAATTTCTATATCAGGTCTTACCGAGAAGCATAATCCATGCGCCTGTCCCACTCCATGATAAGGATCCTGTCCGATTATTACGCACTTTACTTTTGAAAGCGGTGTAAGGTGAAATGCGTTAAATATATCATCTGCCGGCGGATAGATGGTTCTTCCGCTACTATATTCTTCATTGATCTTGTCATACAATTGTCTGTAATAGGGCTTCCTATACTCCGGTTTCAAAGCAGGTGCCCAGTCATTAGTAATCGGTGGCATTTCCTATCTCCTTTTATCTAAATATATATTCTCTAAGCTTCTTTTCATCCGTAAAAAGAAGAGCGTCCATTCCAACAGAACGAGCGGCATCAACGTTTTCCTGCCGGTCATCTACGAAAAGACATTCTGACGGATCAAGATTATATCTGTCACACAGCAAATGATAGATTGCGGGATCAGGTTTACATAACTTTTCCTTTGCCGAAACAATGTATCCGTCAATCTTAGGAAAGAACTTAAATAAATTCCAATGCAGCTCATGCAGACGAAGCGGATAATTCGAAAGCAGGTAGACATAATATCCCTTCGAATGTAGCTCATCAACAAGCGGAGCCGCAAAATCATATTCTTTAACAAAATGCTCAGGGTGTTCCCAGAAAGTATCTATCTCCTTAGCATACTGCGGTATCTCTTCCTTAAATTTTATAATAGCATCTTCCTCTGTCATCGTTCCCTCATCAAGAAGATGCCAATATTTTGACGTTATCATCATCTTTTCAAACTCAGCTATTATCTCTTCTGAAAAACCAAGCTCGCGACAGTATCCATCCCAGCAGAAATCAATAAGAACCATACCAACATCAAATATAACATTTTTTATCTTATCCATTTTTATTATTTAAGGCCTCCCATTAATCACATTATGTATACATATTATGTTTATATGTTATGTCTACGCTTTATGTTTATATATTATGTATACACATTATGTTTACTCATGTTATTAATAAATCTTTTATCCACTCTAATTATAATATCACACAAAACCTAGACCTCTCGCACATTTTCCTCAAATCTTCTTATGATATCTCTTGCCTCAGCTTCTTCAGACATAGAAATAAATGCGATCATTTTCTCCATCTGTGCCGCCTGCTCCTTAGGAAGAGCGGCCATGGAACTGCGCAGGTTATATATATAATCATCAATCCGTTCTGAGAATACCACTACCACTTCATTTTTATATATATCCATCTGCATCGAATATGCACAACCCGGCCACTCATAATCAGTACTCTCCTTTGCAAGCTCAGAGGCTTTTCTAAGAAACAATCTGCCAAGCGGAGACCTGTTCATAAGATCATCTAATGTTATGCCGTGTTGTCTCATATCCACTCTGTCAATCCGACACGAAACCTTATATAAATCCTCTTCAACAATATGCATAACACACCTTCTTAATCTGCTTTATCAACGTTGTCACTCTTTGTCAGTACAAAAGCAACAATAAATAATATTCCCGTTACTGCAAACAAAGCGCCTATTATTGGCAGCTTAAATAGTGCAAAAAACAATAATCCGATCACTATCTCTATGCACCCGACTATAAGCATTATCATTTTTGACATATAAACCTCCCTACCAGCTCATCATATAAACAAATCTCATATTTCACGTATAGAAGCATTATATCACACAAGCACTTTTCATGCGAGTAGTTATTTATTCTTATAACAGTCAAACAATATTTTATTCCAGCGGCACGTATTATTGACACGTCTTATTGAAATGTATTATTGAAATGTATTACAGACACGCCCCAATGTTATTATAAATAACAATATATGTATAATCATCTGAATTACTATAAAATTTTATAATTATTTCAAAATAATATTGCACATCAGCAATGTCTCTGCTATAATAACTCTAATTTTTATTGGGTTTGTGCGATTGTCACAATGTTATTTTAAATAACACCATCGTATTTCAACCCATATTCCGATTAAGAGACTACCGAAAGGAGCAATACGATGAAAAGATTATCAGAAGAAAAACTATCACAGATAGTATCTAAGGGCAGAAAACAGAAAAACCTCACACAGCAGCAGCTTGCTGATATAACAGGAATCAACCGCGCACTTATAAGCCGCATAGAAAAGCAAAGTTATATACCGTTAATCCCACAGCTCGAGGCACTTGGAGAAGCCTTAGGCTTTAATCCCGATGAAGTATTTTCAGAATGCGGATCAGATAAGAAAAATGCAGAAAAGCTCAAGCCAATGAATATCGCAGTTGCCGGAACCGGGTATGTCGGACTTTCTATCGCCACCCTTCTTGCACAGCACAACCACGTTACAGCAGTTGACATAATACCGGAAAAGGTGGGTATGATCAACAAGAAAAAGTCACCTATACAGGATGAATATATTGAGAAATATCTTGCCAAAAAAGAGCTTGATCTCACCGCAACCTTAGATGGCAAAGCCGCCTACAAGACGGCCGACTTTGTAGTTATTGCAGCTCCAACCAACTATGATAGCAAGAAGAATTATTTTGATACCTCTGCCGTTGAAGCCGTTATCGAGCTTGTACTATCCACAAATCCAAACGCGGTAATGGTCATCAAAAGTACAATTCCCGTAGGATATACAGAATCTGTCCGTAAAAAATACAATACCAAAAACATTATATTCAGTCCGGAATTTTTAAGAGAATCAAAGGCTTTATATGATAATCTCTACCCATCAAGAATTATAGTATCAACAGATGCATCCGATGAGAGGATTGTCAAAGCCTCTCACACCTTTGCAAAATTACTGCAGCAAGGAGCTATAAAAGAAGACATCGAAACTTTATTTATGGGATTTACCGAGGCAGAGGCTGTAAAGCTTTTCGCTAACACTTATCTTGCCCTACGTGTCTCTTACTTTAACGAGTTAGACACATACGCAGAGATGAAAGGCTTAAACACTCAGGATATAATCAACGGAGTATGCTTAGACCCACGTATCGGAACACATTACAACAATCCGTCCTTTGGCTATGGCGGATACTGTCTGCCTAAGGATACCAAGCAGCTCCTTGCCAATTACGAAGATGTTCCACAGAACATGATGAGCGCGATCGTAGAGAGCAACCGTACAAGAAAAGACTTCATCGCAGACCAGGTACTTCACATGGCAGGCTACTATGATTACTACAACCGCGGTGACTATAATAAAGAACAGGAAAAGGAATGTATCATCGGTGTCTACCGCCTTACAATGAAATCAAACTCCGACAACTTCCGCCAGTCATCCATTCAGGGTGTTATGAAAAGGATCAAGGCAAAGGGTGCTACGGTAATCATTTACGAGCCGACACTTGAAGACAACTCCACCTTCTTTGGCAGCAGGGTGGTAAATGATCTCAGGAAATTCAAGGAATTAAGCCATGCGATAATTGCCAACAGATATGATGAATGCTTAGATGATGTCGAGAATAAGGTTTATACAAGAGATTTGTTTAGAAGAGATTAAAACTAAAGCCCCCCGTGCTAACGATTTCTTAACACGGGGAACCTTACTTCAATATTATATTCATCAATATGATCTCCTTATCATATATTTTTCTATGCGTTAAAGCTAATATGCTTCTGTCCGTCTTCATCCGTCTCATACTTAAGCTCGCCTACTCCTATGAACATTGCCGCAAACGGATCATTTATTATTTTCTCTTTCTTCTTAGCTTTAGAAGATCTATATTCAAGTTGTTTGTTCTTTCCCTTATAGAATAAATCTGCACCTAATTCTACCGGGATTATTCTGTATTCTGTCATGGTAATCAACTCCCTTCTTTCCCATGAAGCCCTTAATCCAAAGTATAATTTAATTGGTGGTTCGTTCCTTTCTGTCCTGCTCTATGCTGATAAGAGTTCCTTTAGCCTCCATGCTTCATGGTACCCTTTCAATTATAGTATCGGTTTGCTTAGACAAAGAGTTTATACATTAATCATAAATATTTTATTTTTAGTTGTATATATTGATGAATATTTCTTCACCATTATCCTATTATAATTGTAAACCATACCAATTTATGCTAATATGATTAAAATGAGCAAAAGAGTTAATT
>OMSZ01000015.1 GCA_900313855.1 uncultured Eubacteriales bacterium | reverse complement strand
TGCTACACAGTATGTTGATGTCAACGGTAATCCTACAATGGATGAGGACTACAATATCAACGGTTCGTATGAGGCTATTGAGGGTATAACAAGCCCTGACGGAAGAGTGCTTGGTAAGATGGCTCATTCAGAGAGACGTGATACGGACGTTGCTATCAATATATACGGTGATCAGAATCAGTTGATATTTGAGTCGGGTGTTGAGTACTTCAAGTAGAGAAGGCGGACGCAAAACTCCTGTCAGGTTATGTTCGCTCACTGAGTATGCATAATATATATTGTTGCTTCGGGACCCGCTTGCGCTAGCGTTGCATCACGTAGCAGTACTAGATGCGCACTACCTGCTTATCAAGTGCTGACGTGCTGCAAAGCCCTACGCAAAATATATATTATGCATAACCTATAGTGAGCGGGATTAACTGTATTGAGAGTTTTGCTGTCAGGTGATAAAAAGATAGTAAGATAGAAGTCTAAGAGGAAAACACATGTGGACGAAGTCAATGTGAGAAAAGGATAGAAGTGTATGGAATATATCGTTACGAAGAATGAGATGCAGGCAATAGATGCATATACGATAGAAAAGGTTGGGATACCACAGGCGGTTCTTATGGAGAGAGCTGCACTTGCGGTAGTTCAGGAGATTGAGAGGATTGACCGCCGTAAGGGAAGAATTCTTATAGCAGTTGAGGGCGGTAATAATGGCGGTGATGGACTTGCGGCTGCAAGGATGCTGTCAGAACGAGGATATCCGGTAGATATTTATTATGTGGGGGCTGTGGAACATGTATCTGAACAGTTCGAATTACAGAAAAATATTCTTGTCCAGATAGGACAGCGACTTAGAAAGACCATTCCTAACAGAGATTATGCGATTGTTGTAGATGGAATATTTGGAGTAGGTCTTTCAAGAGAGGTTACAGGAATTCACAAGAAGGCTATAGATAATCTCAATCAGATAAAGGGACTTAAAATTGCTATTGATATTCCGTCAGGACTTGACGCAACGACCGGTGAGATATTAGGTACGGCATTTCGTGCGGATTATACTGTAACATTTGGTCTTAAGAAGTTAGGTATGTTCTTTGGAGCGGGAATTGACTGCTGTGGTGAGATTATCTGCAAAAATATCGGATTTCCTAAGGTTGCCATACAATCAGTCAAACCGAAGATATATGCTTATGAGGAGCAGGATCTTGTTAAGCTGCCGAAACGTTTCAATAATTCAAATAAGGGCAGCTATGGAAAGGTTGCTGTTATTGCAGGAAGCAAGAATATGTCCGGCGCTGCATTTCTTTGTTCAAAGGCTGCCTATTCAACAGGAGTAGGTCTGGTTAAGATATATACTCATGAAAGCAATCGTGTGGTTCTGCAGTCACAGTTACCGGAAGCGGTGATGATGACATATGATGATTATGAGGGAGCCCTTTCATGTGTTGAAGACGCTGTTAAATGGGCGTCTGTAATCGTAGTGGGACCGGGACTTGGCGTTGACTCAACATCAGAGCGAATGTTATATGAGCTTTTGATGAATTCCGAGGTTCCTATGGTGCTTGACGCGGATGCACTTAATATATTGTCTAATAATATGGGAATGCTAAAGACCTGTTCTGTTCCTATAGTGATAACACCGCATATGATGGAGATGAGCCGTCTTATCGGTAAGAGTGTTGAGACTATAGCAAAGGACAGATTTGCAATCGCTAAGAAATTCGCGAAGGAGTATGAGGTTAATCTTGTACTTAAGGATGCTAAGTCTATTGTTACTAATGGCAGTGAACAGATGTATATGAATCTTGCCGGTAATAACGGAATGTCTACCGGTGGATCGGGTGATGTTCTTGCGGGTATAATCGCAGGTATGCTTGCGGGCGGACTTCCATTGTTTGAGGCTGCACAGATAGGTACCTATGTACATTGTCTTGCAGGAGATAAGGCAGCAGAGGATAAAGGAAAATATTCGATGTTGGCGTCAGATATCATAGCACATCTTGGCGAGGTCATGCGGGATTCGTAAGTATTATCTGTGGCTGCAATTTATGATAATATTTGATTATTCTGAGGTGTAATAGTATGAACTATTTTCCGATCTTACAGGAGTTATTATAGGATTCGCAGTCAGATTGGTAATATATAATTATCTAAAAAAATAGTGGAAACAGGAGGTGCGAGGAGATGAATACATATCATCGTGTGGAGGCAGATATTGATCTTTCTGCAATTCGAAGAAATATTGAAACTATGAAGGGATGTATTCCAAAGGATAAGAAGCTGCTTGCCGTAATCAAGGCGAATGCATATGGACATGGTGCAATACAGGTTGCCGAGGTACTTGATGATCTGTCAGACTATTATGGGGTGGCTTGTATCGAGGAGGCAATAGAGCTTAGAAAGGCAGGAGTCAACAAACCGATCCTTATCCTTGGTTATACCGATGAAAGTCTTTATGATCATATAGTAAGATATAATATAACTCAGACTATCTTTTCTTTTGAGCAGGCAAAGGCTTTATCTGATGTGGCAGGACAGCTTGGGAAAACAGGCAGGCTTCATATCAAGCTTGATACGGGAATGAACAGGATTGGTTTTAAATGTAATGATGACAGTGTATCAGAGATCGTTAAGATAAGTAAGCTTGAAAACCTTGATATGGAGGGAATATTTACCCATTATTTCAAGGCTGACAGTGTGGATAAATCAAGCGCATTAGAACAGCTTAAAAAATATACAGCTATGATCGACAAGCTTGGTGAGGAGGGAGTTCATTTTGCAATAAGACATATATCAAACAGTGCGGGAATAATGGAGATGCCTAACGATACCTATGATATGGTACGTTCAGGAATTTCTACCTACGGTTTGTATCCGTCAGAGGAGATGGATAAGGAGGCTTGCGTACTATATCCTGCAATGTCTTTTTTGAGCCATGTGTCGCATGTGAAACTTGTCACTAAGGGAGAGACTGTAGGATATGGTGGTACTTATACGCTTCCGTGTGATAAGAAAATCGCAACAGTAGGTGTGGGCTATGCTGACGGCTATCCGAGAGCGCTTTCTAATAAGGGTAGAGTGCTAGTAAGAGGTGAATTTGCACCGATCGTCGGAAGAGTCTGTATGGATCAGATCATGATAGATGTAAGCGATATTGACGATATATCTGTAGGGGATGAGGTCGTGCTTTTCGGAAGGCAGGGAGATAAATGTATTCCCGTTGAAGAACCTGCGGATATGTCAGCAAGTTTTAACTACGAATTTGTTTGTAATATCAACAGGCGTGTACCCAGAGTCTATTACAAAGACGGTAATATAATCGGTATGGTTAATTATCTTGAGGCGTGATCATTTTTCTTGGAACAAAAGAAAATCTTAAGAATATAAATATATGATAATGGTAATACTTCAATTAAAGAAAATAATTTGATTGGAGGGATAACATTGCCAGTAACAAGAGGAGATATTTTCTACGCTGATTTAAGACCTGTTGTGGGTTCGGAGCAGGGCGGAGTTCGTCCGGTACTTATAATACAGAATGAGATGGGTAACAAGCATAGTTCTACTGTTATATGTGCGGCTATAACAAGCAGACAGAATAAGGCGAAGATTCCGACCCATGTTGAGCTTGCGGCTAATAAATGCAAGATTTCAAAGGATTCGGTAGTGCTGTTAGAGCAGGTTAGAACGATTGATAAGAAGAGACTTCTTGAAAAGGTAAGCCACTTAGATGATGATGTAATGGGTAACGTGAACAGGGCGCTTATGGTTAGCCTTGCGCTGTAGAATAGAATGTCGCCTGAGATTATATTTAAGAAAGGATGAAATATATGGGATCGGGAAGCTTAAAGGGGCTTTTTGGTAAGAAAAACAGTGAAGAACAGGCAGAGGCTGTTGAAGAGGAGATCAGGTCGATTATAGAGGAAGGACATGAGCAGGGTGCTATACAGACGGATGAGGCGGAGATGATAACGAACGTCTTTGAGTTTGGTGATAAGCAGGTTAGGGATGTATGTTCTCCAAGACAGAAGATTCTGGGTATCGAAGCGGATACGGATATAATTGAAGCTTTGAATATAATGCTTGAAAACAGCTATTCCAGATATCCGATATACGAAGAAAATCTCGATAATATTATCGGGGTTTTACATATTAAAGAAGCGGTTGCTGCATATCTTGAGGATGCTAATCAGACTGTTAGGGAGCTTGGAAGTGAGCCATATTATGTGCATCCTACACAGAAGATAAGAAAGCTGTTTAATGAAATGCAGAGCAGTAAGAATCATCTTGCTATCGTTGTTGATGAATACGGACAGACAGAAGGTCTTATCGCATTAGAGGATATTCTTGAAGTTATCGTTGGAGATATTCTTGATGAGCATGATGAAAAAGAAGATGACATCATGAAGCTTGCTACGGGTGAGGGGTATATCGTTAACGGTAGTGCAAAGCTTGAAGAATTAGAGGATCTGTTTGATATTGAATTTCCGGATGAGGATATAGATACAGTTAACGGTTTCATGCTATATGAGCTTGGAAGACTGCCCGAGGAGGAAGAGCATATACAGATTAATTATGAAGGCTTTTCATTTATTGCAGTCAAATGGGATGCTCATATGATAACAAAGATCAGGATCAAGAAACTGCCGGAAGGTACAGCTGATAAAAAGGATGCAAAATCAGATCCTGAAGAACGAAGGTGAAGGAATGAGTATTTTAGAAAGTAATGCGCTTACAAAAAGCTATAACGGTAAGAAAGCGCTTAATAACGTTAATCTTAAGCTTGAACCGGGAAGAGTGATTGGACTTCTCGGACCAAACGGGAGCGGCAAAACAACATTTATTAAGCTATGTGCCGGGCTGTTAACTCCTACAAGCGGTGAGATCATTATCGCCGGTGAACCGGTCGGACCGGAAACTAAGGCAAAGGTCGCTTTTTTGCCGGAGAGAACCTATCTTAGCAAATGGACTAAGGTTAGTTCGATAATTAAATTCTTTGATGATATGTATGATAATTTTGACAGCGATCTGGCTTATAAAATGCTTAACGATCTGTCAATCGATCCAGCTGACAAGTTAAAGACAATGTCAAAGGGAACAAGAGAGAAGGTTCAGCTTGTGCTGGTAATGAGCAGAAAGGCTGACATTTATCTGCTTGATGAACCTATGGGTGGAGTTGATCCTGCTGCGAGAGATTATATCTTAGATACCATAATGGGTAATTATAATCCGGAGGGCAGCATTTTGATATCTACGCATTTAATATATGATGTGGAAAATATATTAAATGATGTAATAATGATCCGTCAGGGTAACGTTGTGTGTTATGATTCTGTTGAGAATATCAGAAATACCTACGGTAAATCTGTAGATCAGGTCTTTAGGGAGGTGTTTCGATGTTAGGCAAATTGTTAAAATATGAGTTTAAATCATACGGTTTCTCTATGGGGATCATTTTTCTTGCATCTTCGCTTGTGGCGCTGTTTATGAAGATCCTTTCAATGCTTCCGTATAAAGAAAATGTTTCGGATGGTATACAGATGCTTATGGTTGTTGGCTTTGTGATGGTAATGTTTGTGACAAGTATTGCGGTAACCGTAATGACCATTGTAAGATTCTATTCAACGACAGTATCGGATCAGGGATATCTTACATGGACGCTTCCGGCTAAGACTTCCACGTTACTCTGGTCAAAGCTTTTGGGCGCAATATTATGGAAGCTCATATGCTTATGTGTGATAGCAGTGATGTGCGTTATCTTTTTTACGGGCTCATACTGGTTGTGGCATGAAGAAATGTCAGGAGCATTTTTTGGCGGTAACGGTATATCACTTGGAATGGTGCTTAATGAAGTATTTAAAGATGCCTCGGATCATATCACTTCTGAACAGATTACGGGATTTTTGGTTTATTATTTTTCCACATTTATCTGGTCGATTTCCGGAATTCTATTAATCTATATGTGTATAGGTGTCGGACAGCTATTCGGAAAATACAGGGTGGTGGCATCTATAGGCTGCTACTTTATCATAATGATCGTAGTGCAGATTGTTAGCACTATCGGCGTTGCCATTATGTCAGGAATTTCCTATAGTTTCAATCAATCACCTGATACGTTTGATTTAAAATACGGGCTGGCGCGTGGAATAGGGTCGGTTGTGCTTGCGGTTTTGTCATGTACGGTACTGTTTTTGATAACCAATAATCTGTTTAAGAAGCACCTGAATCTGGATTGAGTATTGCACAGTAAATGATAAGGTTTTACAGCATTTAATTGCTTATGGTAAATATGTATAATAAATGGAAACTATTTTTGGTGAATTAGTTTCTTGTAACATTTGAGGGGTTATGTTACAATGATGGAAACTGAAAAATCAAAAATGGTTTCCTTTTGTTTTTTCGATTTTGTGCGTGAGTTTACTTCTGCCGTCTAACAAAGAGAGGGTGGGCAACAATACTAATAAGTGAGGTGGTAGCTTGGAGCTTCAGGAACAGATTTTGGAAGAAACCCTGAAGATATTCAATGAAAAAGGCTTGAAATTTACAATGGATGATATTGCTCATGATCTTGGTATAAGCAAGAAAACAATCTACACTATATTTAAGACGAAGGAGCAGCTATTCTTTACAATGGTCGATTATCTGTTTGATCAGATAAAGGTTAGTGAACAGCAGGTTATGGATAATGATGATCTTAGTGTTGTAGAGAAATTAAGAAGCATTTTTAAGGTTATGCCGGAAAGATACAGCGAGATTGATTTTCGTCAGTTATATCAGCTGAAGGATAAGTATCCGAAGATATACAAAAAGGTTGAGAAACGGTTAGAGACCGGATGGGATAATACCATATCATTGTTAGAGCAGGGAATGGAACAGGGTGTTATTAGAAAGGTGCACATTCCGATCGTTAAGATGATGTTGGAATCAACGCTTGAACAGTTTTTTCAAAGAGATGTACTGGTTAAGAATAAGATTTCATATCAGGAAGCGCTTGATGAAGTTGTAGATATTATGATGGACGGAATTTTAGTTGAAAGATGATCAATAATAAAAAGGAGAAGTTGTATGGGACAGAGAATTTATCTTAATGAGGATTGGAGATTTTCGGAGCAGTTTGATGAGGCAATGGTTAATGCGGACTATGACGATAAAACAATGACAGCAGTCAGACTTCCGCATACCTGTAAGGAGCTTCCTTACCACTATTTTGATGAGAATGATTATCAGATGGTAAGCGGCTACAGAAGAGTATTAAAGGCAGATAAAGCGTGGGAGGGAAAGGCTGTACTTCTTACAATTGACGGTGCGGCTCACGAGTCGTATGTGTTCTTAAACGGAGAAAAGATTGGCGAGCACCACTGCGGGTATACTGCATTTACAATGGATATAAGTGATAAGCTTGAATATGGAAAGGATAATGTAATAGCGGTTAAGGTGGACAGCAGAGAGAGTATAAATGTTCCGCCTTTCGGATTTGTTATCGATTATATGACTTATGGCGGAATATATCGTGATGTATATATTGATGTCAAGAATCCTACATTTATCGAGGATGTATTTGTTTCTACAAAGCTTGCAAGTCAGGTGATAGAGTTTGAGGATGGTGCCGATAAGCCGATATGGTCATGTGAAAAGTCGGCTACTATTTCCGAGATCAAGATACATCATGAAAATGATACTGTTGAAGAAGGAAGGTTTGTGATAAAGCAGTATATCAGGAAGAAAGGCGAAGAGGAATACAGAGCGCTTGAGAGCAGGGAAGACCCTTCGGTTGCAATAAGTGATGACGGAATGAACGGCAAGGTTATGACATTAACCTGCCATACTGATAAGGTTGAAATGTGGGATGTCGAGCAACCGTCGCTATATGAGTTAAAGACAGAGCTTGTTGATAACGGGAAGACAGTTGATGAAAAGGTTGTAACCTTCGGATATCGAAAAGCGATCTTTAAGAAGGATGGTTTCTATCTTAATGGCAGAAGATTTAAGATACGCGGACTCAACCGTCATCAGAGCTATCCTTATGCAGGATACGCTATGCCAAGGTCAATGCAGGAGAATGATGCTGATATATTAAAGAACGAGCTTGGTGTAAATGCGGTTCGTACCTCGCATTATCCGCAGTCTCAGTATTTCATAGACCGATGCGATGAGCTTGGACTTTTGGTATTTACCGAGTTTCCGGGCTGGCAGCATATTGGCGACGAGGAGTGGAAGAAACAGGCGGTTGAGAATGTAGCGGACATGATCAGACAATACAGAAATCACAGCTCGATAATACTGTGGGGTGTCCGTATCAATGAGTCTGTTGATGATCATGATTTCTATGAGAGAACAAATGCAGTAGCTCACGCTTATGACCATACCAGACAGACAGGCGGAGTGCGCTGCTATAAGAAGGGTGATTTCTTAGAGGATGTATTCACCTACAATGATTTCCTTCATGACGGAAAGAAAAAGGGTTGTGACAAGAAAGCAGATGTCACTTCTGATATAGAAAGACCTTACCTAATAAGTGAATATAACGGACATATGTATCCTACTAAAGCATTTGACTGGGAGGAGCACAGGGCACAGCATGCAATACGTCATGCCAATGTACTGGATGAGGTTGCTAAGAATAAAGATATCGCGGGTTCATTTGGATGGTGTATGTTTGACTACAACACACATAAGGATTTCGGAAGCGGAGACAGGATATGTTATCACGGCGTTATGGATATGTTCAGAAATCCAAAGATGGCAGCAAGCATTTATTCAAGCCAGCAGGAGGAGACGCCGGTATTAGAACTGTCATCTACGATGGATATCGGTGAGCATCCGGGCTGCAACCGTGGTGATACATGGATATTTACCAATGCGGACAGCGTGAAGATGTATAAGAATGGAACATTTATCAAGGAATATACCAAAGATAATTCACCATATAAGCATCTTGTTCATCCCCCGATCCTAATTGATGATTATATCGGAGATACGTTAGAAAAGGGCGAGAACATGAGTCACAATCAGGCTGAGGATGTCAAGGCTTTGTTAAATGAAGTAGCAAAGGTTGGTCTTTACGGACTTTCTAAACTTATGTATGCAAAGGCCGGTAAGATCATGGTTATGTATCATATGCAGATGGAGGACGCAGTTAAGCTGTTTAACAAGTACATCGGAGACTGGGGCGGAGAGTCAACGGTATATACCTTTGAGGCAATAAAGAATGGTGAGGTTGTAAAGACTCTGACAAAACAGCCAATGACAAAGATCGTTCTTGACGTAACAGCTTCAAGTGACACTCTTAAAGAGGAGAACAGCTATGATGTTGCTGCAATAAGGATTACAGCTAAGGATGAATTTGGCAACGTACTTCCGTTCTTCAATGATCCGGTAAGCTTTGAGGTTGACGGAGCGGTTGAGCTTATAGGACCTAAGGTTGTTGCTTTGCAGGGCGGCATGGGCGGAACCTATGTAAAGACCACAGGTAAGAAGGGCAACGGTACGCTTACGGTATCCTGCGGTCAGGCAGATAGTGTGAAGGTTGATTTTACTGTAGAGGTGTAAATTATCGTTTATTAATATAGAAAGCGAGGAAAAACTATGAATTTAACAGTTAGAGAAAAAATATCCTACGGTCTTGGCGCGGTAGGAAAAGATATGGTTTATATGTTGTCAGCAAGCTACATCCTTTATTACTTCCAGGATGTACTTGGAGTAAGCGCGGTTGCTATGGGTATCATACTTCTTGCGGCACGTATATTTGATGCATTTAATGATCCTATAATGGGTATTGTTGTTGCGAAAACCCATACGAAGTTCGGTAAGTTCCGTCCATGGCTTATGATTGGAACTATAACGAACGCGGTAATACTTTTCATTATGTTTGCAGCTCCGCCAACACTTGATTCAAAGGGTCTTACAGCATATGCGGCAGTATTCTATATCCTCTGGGGTGTAACCTATACAATGATGGATATTCCGTATTGGTCAATGATCCCTGCATTTACAACAGGCGGTAAGGAGAGAGAAGGTCTTACAACTCTTGCGCGTTCATGTGCGGGTGTCGGTTCTGCGCTTGTTACTATATTTACAATGATACTTGTCAATAAGATCGGTAATGCCGTTGCCGGAGCAGATGCAACAGCTAAGCAGATAGAGATTGCGGGCTTTAAGTGGTTTGCGTTGATCATTGCAGTATTGTTTGTGGTATTTATCACTATCACATGTATCAATATTAAGGAAAAATCGACAGTTGATATGGAATCGCCAAGTGTGGGTCAGATGTTTAAGGCGCTTCTTTCTAATGATCAGGCAATGACGGTTGTTATAGCAATCGTACTTATCAATACTTCGATATATATTACATCAAATCTCGTTATCTATTTCTTCAAGTACGATTTCGGTGG
>OMSZ01000334.1 GCA_900313855.1 uncultured Eubacteriales bacterium | reverse complement strand
GTATTACTATGTCCGATGAGGGCTTAAGTGAAGTACGAACCAGAATATCTAATTTTGAGAATTATTTTAATTATGCTGATTATGATGAGGTGTATAATTTCAGATATGATATTGAAAATGCTGTATTAGAGTTAACTAATGAAGCGATGATAGAGCAGCTTACTTCGCTAGATGGAGCTAACGTCAATTCTTCTACATATAAGAAAATTGATTCTACAGAAGCCGGAATTATTACATACTACAGAGATGGCTTTGAGAATACAACTATCGATAATTTCAAATCAACCGATACAGATAATTCCAATTATAAGAAAACCACTCTTAAGACCGGTGAGATAATCAATTCAGGTGAACCAGTATATAAGGTTGTAACATCTGAGAACTGGTATCTTATAGTTCCGCTTAATGACAAACAGGCGGATAGACTTAAAGACATGGACACGCTTCATATCAATATTCATAACAGTTCTAAGAACATCTGGTGTCCGGCGCAGTACACGGTAAAGGATGGCAAGACCTTTGCTATATTGTCGCTTGACCGCGGAATGGTCAATTATATCAATAACAGATATATAGATATTATAATTTTGATGGAACAGAATAACGGTCTGAAAATTCCTAACAGTTCGATCACTAAGAAAAAGGTGTATAAGATTCCTGTTGATTATCTTTCTAACGGATCTGATTCTACAGAGAAGATTTATATAAATGTAAGACAGTTAGACGAAAAAGGAGAGATAAGCTTAAAACAGATACGTGCAAATCTTTTCAAAAAGGATGATGATTATATCTATATAGATCCTAACGATTATCCGTCGGATGCTGTAATAGTTAATATTAATAATAATGAAACTATTGCATTATCCAGTGCTCCAACAGAGGAAATCGAAGGAGTTTATTGTGTCAATCAGGGCGTTGCAGCATTTCGCTATATTGATATTTTGTATCAGGATGATGAATATACAATTGTTAATGATAATGTTCCATACAGTATCGCATGGTATGACCGTATTGTATTAAATCAAGGTTTTGTTAAAGAAAACCAGATAATAAAATGATTTAAGTGTCAAAAATCCAAACTGCTTTGTGCTTGCACAAAAGGAAATTTTGACAGTCAATTCATAAAATAACTACATTATAAGGACAGGTGACGATTTCAATGGTTAAGGAAAACTACAGACTTATCAGAAAAGAAATTGATGAAACCGCTGTTAAATGCGGAAGAGATCCAAAGGATATTACTTTAATAGCTGTTAGCAAAACAAAGCCTCTTTCCGATATTGAGGAATTAATATCAATTGGCGTTGAGGATTTTGGTGAGAATAAGGTACAGGAGCTTTGTGATAAGTATGAAAAGGTATCAAAGCCTGTTAGATTTCATCAGATAGGTCATTTGCAGACTAATAAGGTCAAATATGTAGTAGATAAAGCTTGTCTTATCCATTCCGTAGATTCTGTTAAGCTTGCCAAAGAGATTCAGAAGGAGGCTGCTAAGAAGAATGTAACTGCTGAAATATTAATAGAAGTAAATGTAGCAGAAGAGGATAGTAAGTTCGGTCTTAAGGTTAACGAGGTTGTTCCGTTTGTTGAGGAAATATCGTCTTTTAATAATATCCACATCAATGGATTAATGACAATTGCACCTTTTGTTGAAGACCCCGAGGAAAATCGTAAATATTTTCGAATATTAGCGCAATTAGCGCTTGACATAAAATCGAAAAACATTGATAATGTTAATATGAGTGTTCTTTCCATGGGCATGACCAATGATTACAAGATTGCAATAGAGGAAGGTGCAACCATGGTTCGGGTAGGAACAGCTATTTTTGGTGCCCGCAACTATAATATATAAGAAGGAGAATAATAATGGCAAAGTCAGGTATGAGTAAATTTATGGATTTTCTTAAATTATCAGATCCTGAAGAGGATTATGAAGATGACGGATTGTTCGATGACGATGACGAAGAAGATGACGAGGAGTTTTCATTTCCAAAACGAAAGCCCAAAGAAAAACCTTCATACGATGATGACGATGACGACGATGATTACCAGCCAAAGCGTCCGCGAATGCGTCAGCAGAAAGCAGCAAATCCAAGCAAATTAGTATCTATCAACAGTAGGAATAATAGGAGAAGTCAAGTGTTTGTTATTAAACCGCAGGATATAAGTCATGCACAGACAGTTACACAATATTTAAAAGAAGGTAACCTTGTAGTTATCAATATGGAAGGAATTGAGATCCACACAGCTCAGAGAATAATTGATTTTATTGGTGGAGCATGTGATGCTTTAGATGGTTCTATCCAGGGTATTTCTAATAATATATTTATTGCTGCGCCAAGCAATATTGCAGTAACAGGAGATTTAAGAGAAGAGATTCTTAATGAGTCTGCTCTTTCTCCTAATATTAACAGGACATATTAATAATATAAGTGTATTGGGAAAAAGTATAAATTGGAGGAGATATGGGGTATGCTTACACCGGTAGATGTACAAAACAAGAATTTTAAGGGTGGAATTGGTTTCGATAAAAAGGATGTTGAAACTTTTATGAGCGAGGTGGCATCAGATTACAGCATGCTATATCGTTCGAATGTTGAATTAAATGACAAGGTAAAGACTCTTAATGAAAGTCTTCAGCATTATAAGTCAATTGAGGATTCTATGCAGAAAGCATTGACTATATCCGAGAAGACTTCAGAAGAAACAATAACGGCTGCTAATGATAAAGCCAGTCAGATAGTAAGAGAAGCTGAGCTTAAAGCAGAAACTTTATTAGAAGATTCGAAGAAAGAATTGGAAGATATCAAGAACGAGATCTTCAGATTACAACAACAGAAGAATACCTTCAAAGAACAGTTTAGCAACATATTAAATGCAGAACTTAAAATGTTAGACGGTGAGATCATTGATATTGATCTCGGTCCGGGATTTGAGCCTTCTGCTGCATTTGCAAGTGCAGGTGTTGCTTCTGAATACAAAGAGGGTGGACTTGGCTCTGAAGGAGGTCTTGGTTCTGAGGGAGGTCTTGGCTCCGAAGGTGGTCTTGGAGGCGGATACACAGGATCTAATCCGTCTAATTTTGAAAAAACTGCCCAATCTCCGACGTTTGACAGAGGAAGTAGCCTTGGTATGGATCCATTTGCTAATGCAGCTAATGGTGGAGGAAGATTCAGCAAACAGACCGGTGGTGAT
>OMSZ01000333.1 GCA_900313855.1 uncultured Eubacteriales bacterium | reverse complement strand
TGCCCGTCAAAGCTTGCTATCGCCTCTTCCTCCTGCGCCTTTCTCATCTTAAGTATCTCAATCTCAATCTCGTCATCACCTGAAAGCACGATGCTCTTTGAAGTAAGTGAATGCGGAGATATCGGCGTAAGTATTATTATATCCGTTTTCGGAGAAACTATAGGTCCTCCTGCTGACAGATTATATCCGGTAGAACCGGTCGGCGTACTTACGATAACTCCATCAGCCTCATAAAGCTCCATCACTCTGCCGTTCACATACACCTTAAGTCCGATTATTCGCGAATATCCTGCTCTTGTGATCACTATATCATTAAGCGCCTCATCCCTGTGAACAAGAATTCTTTCCTCACCTTTTTTTGTTCCGCCCGCCTTATAGACTTCTCCAACAATATTCATTCGCTCTTCAATCTGATAATCATCTGCTATCAGTCTGTCAAGCACCGCTTCTATCTGCTCAGGTTCAACCTCAGCCAAAAATCCCATAGTACCGAGATTAACGCCGACGATCGGGATCTTAGTCTTTCTTAAATCTCTGCTTGCCTGAAGGATAGTACCATCGCCGCCTAACGCGATCACACAGTCGTAGGAATCAGAATCGGAAATGCAAAATGAAACCTCCTTGCTATCCTCACCATTCTCCTGCTCACCGACAATGCGCTTATAGCTGCAGCCCTTACTCTTTAGATGCTCACATATCCTGTCCGTAAGGCTTAAATTGCTATCCTTTATGAAATTAGTGGCAATAAGAAAATTCTTCATACTTCCTCCATTTATCTGAGTTCTTCATGGGAGTCTTCAACCACCTTATCAACGGAAATATCCTTACCTGAAACCGTCTTATCCTTGCTTAAATGCAAAAGATATTCTATATTACACTCAGGTCCTTTGATCGGAGAATAATCAAGATTACATACCGAAAAACCAATCTCTTTGGCGTAGTCAATAACCTTATGTATTACCTCCTTATGCACTCCTATATCACGCACAACGCCCTTTTTTCCAACCTTTTCCCTGCCCGCCTCAAACTGCGGCTTAATAAGACATACTATTTCTCCCGTATCCGTAAGCAGCTCTCTTACCGGCGTTAAGACCTTAGTCAGGGATATAAATGATACATCGATCGAAGAAAAATCAATCCTGTCCTCTATCATGTCAGGAGTCACATAACGTATATTGGTCTTCTCCATACAAACCACGCGTTCATCCTGTCTAAGCTTCCAGTCAAGCTGACCGTTTCCCACATCAACCGCATATACCTTTATTGCACCGTTTTGCAGCATGCAGTCAGTAAATCCACCGGTTGACGAACCGACATCCATACATATCTTACCGCTTAAGCTTACATCAAAATTAGCCATCGCTTTTTCCAGTTTCAGTCCGCCACGGCTAACGTATTTCAAAGTATTACCTTTAACCTCTATGGGCAGGCTCTCATCAAAGGTTGAGCCGGCTTTATCCTCCCGCTGCCCGTCGACAAAAACGATACCGGACATAATGATAGCCTTAGCCTTCTCACGTGATGATGCAAGCCCCTTTTCAACCAGAAGTACATCTAACCTCTTCTTCACATCATTCTCCTTATTGCATCAAGAACTCCGTTCTTATCGATACCAAGCATGCTTCTAAGCTCGCTGACCGAACCATGCTCAACAAACATATCATCAATTGCGATATTCTTTATCTTTAAGTGTGATATTCCCTTATTAGCGTAAAATGCCGAAACCGCCTGTCCGTATCCGCCCTGATATACATGCTCCTCCAAGGTAACGATAATATCATGGTGCGTCGCTAATTCCATAAGCATATCCGTATCCAAAGGCTTGATGAATCTGGCGTTGACCAAAGTGATCTCATTACCTTCTTCCTTTAAGGTCTCATACACCTCATAAGCCTCTTCCACCATATTGCCTACCGCGATCAGGGCAACATGACTGCCCTCAAACAACATCTCACTCTTCCCGTATTCTATCGGAGCAAGCTTCTCCTTAAGTCCGTAATATGCATCACCCCTGCTGTATTTCAACGCAATCGGACCATCGTAGTTTACCGCAAATTCTAAGGATTTTGTAAGTTCATATCTGTTCTTTGGCGCGATTATCGTCATATTGGGTATTCCCGAAAGATAAGCGGTATCAAATATACCCTGATGAGTAGCACCATCCTCACCTACTATGCCCGAACGGTCTATCGCAAATATCACATGAAGCTTCTGAAGACATACATCATGAAGTATCTGATCATATGCTCTCTGTAAAAATGAAGAATACACCGCAACTACCGGTATAAGTCCCTCACTTGCCAGTCCCGCTGCAAATGTCACCGCATGCTGCTCCGCTATACCGACATCATAGAACCTCTTAGGATATGCATTGGCGAATTTATCAAGTCCCGTACCGGATGCCATGGCTGCAGTAATTGCGACAATCTCAGGATGATCCTCTGCAAGCGCAAGCATCTTTCTTCCAAACACACCTGTGTTGGTCATCTTAGTCTGCTTCTCTAAGACCTTACCGGTCTCTATATCAAAAGGCTTTATACCGTGGAAATATTTGGGGTATTTCTCGGCATATCTGTAGCCCTTACCTTTGATCGTCTTTACATGTACCACAACCGGTCTCTTAAGCTTTAGCGCTGCGGTAAATGTATCCACAAGCTGTCCTATATCATGTCCGTCAATAGGTCCGATATAGGTAATATCAAGATCCTCAAAGAACATTCCAGGTACAAGAAGTCCCTTAATACTGTCCTTACCTCGTTTAACAAACTTTGCTATCGGTTCACCGATTCCCGGTATTCCTAAAAGTCCCTTCTCAACCCCTGATTTGACCTCGTTATACGCCTGTCCAACACGGATCTTATTGAGATAATTAGACATACCGCCTACATTTTCATCTATTGACATATCATTGTCATTAAGCACTATCATACAGCTGCTCTTAAGTCTTCCGAGATTATTAAGCGCCTCATAGGTAAGTCCGCCTGTAAATGATCCATCTCCGATCACGGCAACTATTGCGCTCTTCTCGCCTTTTAATTCTTTAGCTTTAGCCATACCTATCGCAGCTGAAATAGAGGTCGAGCTGTGTCCGGTGTCAAATACATCCGTCTCACTCTCAGCCCTCTTCGGAAAACCGCTCATCCCGCCAAACTGGCGAAGATTATCAAAACCGTCCTTCCTGCCTGTAAGTATCTTGTGCGTATAACTTTGATGTCCCACATCCCAGATGATCTTGTCATCAGGAAGATTAAGCACAAGATGAAGAGCCATAGTAAGCTCAACGCATCCAAGATTAGACGCAAGGTGTCCGCCTGTCTTAGATACGTGATCTATCAAAAACTCCCTTATCTCTGACGCCAACGGCTCCCATTGCTCGCTGTCATACTGCTTTATATCATTAAGTTCATTAATATTATCAAGTAATCCCATACTCTTATCCTCATGTTGTTACCATCACGTTCTTATGCATTCAATAGTATCAATTAGTCCTGTGAATAAGATATTTCACAAGCTCTATCAAAAATTCATTATCTCCGCCAAGCTCTTTAATGGTTTCAACCGCCTTTTTTGATAATTCTTCAACCTTCTTCTTTGACTCCTCCATACCATGAAGTGTCACATATGTGATCTTACCGCTTTCCTGATCGCTGTGGATCGGCTTTCCGAGCTCCTCAAAGGTTGCAGTCTCGTCAAGTATATCATCCTGAATCTGAAAAGCTATTCCAATATTATATGCAGTTTCACTTATTTTATCAACAACATCATCCGGTGCACCGGCAAGCACGGCACCTATGGTCATGGCTGCCTCGATCAGTGCGCCGGTCTTATTAATATAAATGTAGCTTAACTGTTCTTCGTTAAGTCTGCTTCCGGTAAGCTCTACATCAACAACCTGTCCGCCTATCATTCCGTAAATACCCGGATTGTGCGAAAGAATAGTCATAGCCCGCTCTAAGCGTAATCTCGCATCAAGCTTAGCTTTAAGACTGTTAACATCATTATCCTCTGCTATATCATCAAAATTATCGCCGATACAGAAAGCCTTTGCCGCCGTCTCATAAGCATAATTAAGAAGTCCGTCTCCTGCAAGTATGGCCATAGCCTCTCCATAGACCACATGGGCTGTCTTTCTGCCTCTTCTGTAATCGTCATTATCAAGCGCCGGCAGATCATCATGAATAAGCGAATATGTATGTATCATCTCTATCGCTGCCATAAAAGGTTCTATGACCTTATCATTTCCACCAAGCATATCATATACTGCCTTCATGATAACCGGTCTTATCCTCTTGCCACCTGCAGACATCGTGTAATTCATAGCCGAAGTAATGGTCTTATTAAGCTCTTCTTTAACCTCCGGCATATATCTGTTAATCACGCTCTCGGCATACGCCACCTTTTCCTTTAATCCTGCATCAAAATCCATAAGCCGCTCCCCCTTATGATCAGATCTGTTTTTCAACCTTACCTAACACCGCATTGACAAATCCCTTCGCATCCTCATCACAGTATAGCTTGGTAAGCTCAACAGCCTCATTGATCGCAACGCTTGAGGGAACCTCCTCCTCAAACATCATCTCATAGACAGCAATACGCATTATTGCTATCTCCGCTTTTCCTAATCTGTCAATACTCCAGCCCTCACAGTTATCGGAAATGCATTTATCAATGTCCTCTATTTTGCTGATAATATCATTGACCTTATCTCTGATATAATTGATATTCTTATCGCTCTTACCCTCTAAGTCCTCCAAAGAAAAATCTATCTGCTCATTCATTTCTTCTTTTGAACTAAACGGGAACCTGAAAATGATCTTGAATATTTCTTCCCTAACCTGACTTCTTAACATACAATTATCCCTTCTATCCAATGCGGTAAAATGATCCCATTGCTGCTATTTACTGTTGTTATCGGTTATGCGCAGCGCATCAATGTAATAGTAACATACCATTAAGTACTTATTATCTGCCATCATATATGCACCAATGAAATCAAATATCAAAAAACCGACAATAAGGCTGCTCCATAAGAAGCAGCCTTTGACGGTTATACTATCATTTTACGCTTTTGCAGACTTCTCCTCTCTGTCAAAGGAAACTCCTGCTATTCTCACTCTTACAGCCTTGACATCAAGACCAGTCATTGTCTCTAATGCCTGCTTAACCTTCTCCTGAACCTTCTTAGAAACTTCAAGAACACTATATCCGTACTTTAACTCCAGGGAAATATCAACCTTAACGTCCTCAGGCGTAACCATAACCTTAACGCCCTTAGACAGATTCTTCATACCAAGCTTTCCTACCAATTCATTCGTTATATTACCATACATTTTTGCAACGCCTTCTACTTCCGTAGCAGCCAGGCCGGCAATGATCGCGATAACATCATCCGCTATCTGAATATCACCTAATGCACTTGATTCCTTGTAACTGTAATCACTCTTTCCGTTTTCAGCTGACATATTAGTTCCTCCTTTGCTAAGACATTACTCTAGCATTATTCATATGTAGTATAGTATACCAAACATTCTATGCTTTTTGCAATCCTTTTACAAGGCTTTTACAAAAAATGTTCCCTGATCCCTGCATTTTCATTCAGGTTTCAATGTGGTTATAACGATCTTGTTAAGCTCGAATCCTGTTTTTCTCGTTATAACATCCTCTATCTGGGTTCTCTGCTTATCAGAAAGAGACGAAGCCGGTACGGAAACATCAACACTGTCATCCGAAATGCTTACTACCGCATCTTTAAAGCCCTTGGCAGCTAACTGATTCTCCGCAGCAGTCTCCTTCTCCATTCTCTCTGTCATCGTCAGCATTTTTGCCACCGCTTCCTTCTTAGCATCCTCTGTAAGACTTTCATTATTGATTATCTCAAGCAGCATATCCTTTGCCTTTGAACGTGTCTGCTCCCTTGTAAGCTTTGCCTGCGATAATGTCACAGAACCACTTGTCAAAACCGCCTCTCCTACTGTATCCGAATCAATAGGATCACCATTCTCATCAAGACTTGCCTGTGCCAAATCCTGTCCTTCATCGGCATTCTCCGGTAAAGCGTTCTCATCATTTTCTGCAACAACCTCATCGCTGTTAGCAGAATCCGTTGTAGTGACATCATCACCTTCATAAGCCGTAGCATAGTCATCCGGCGCCACAGTATCCTCCACAGCTGCACTCACCGTTGAATCGTCGGAATTACCGCTTGCGCCTTCACTTTCCATGTTTTCCACAGAAGTATTAAGCACCTGCTTATCACTTGTAAAATTAAGATAACCCGCTACCGCAATCATAATTGCCAACGCCGTGATGATAACCTGATTCTTTTTCCAGATTTTTTTCATAACAAACTCCTTTTAACATTATTTTTTTGTTTTATTATTTATACTATTTTTTTATCTGCGAAAGCTTCCCGACTACTATCTTATGAGCATCTAACCCAAACAAAGCTCCCGCCATTTCCTTTATCTTTATTATAAGTTCCTCATTATTTCCGCCATCACAAAGAACTACCACTCCCAAAACATCAGGATATTGTTCTTTTATAACAATAGGACCCGTATCCCCATCCTTTTGTACCAATACCGTTTCCTGCATGCTTTTGATCTTTTCACTTACCGCTTCCTTTCCTTCCTCCTTACTGGTATCAGAGGCGCTTTCATACGGACGGTTCTTATCAAGAATCTTTTCTCCGCCGTCTTTTAATGTGATCATAACCCTGACTCTTCCTGCACCGTCCATTCCTCCAATCGTTTGTTCTAATTTATTCTCAAGATATGAAATATATTCGTCATTTGATATTTTTTTTGTATCCGGTTTTGAAACAATGGTTTCTTCACTCTCCTGCTTCACCTTTTTATTGCTGTACTTAGTACCGTAATCAGATACAGGCGCCGCGATCAAAAGTAAAAACACACCCAATAGAAAAATGATAAGTATTTTTTCCTTCTTATCATCGCTTATCCCGTCTCTTTTAAATAAAGCCTTTAAGCTGCCTATCAGATCATCTTTCATATACTATCTCCACCTCTTCCCCAAAAACATTCCTGATATAATTCTCAATTTCCGTGATATCATTTACCTCTCCCTCAAATGAAAGAACAACTCTCCCGATATGTCCGTTATCATCCACCTCACAATAGACGCTTTTTACGTTAAAGCCGGCCTTTTTCAACGTATCCTTTAGCTGAATGCCAATCGTATCAGCATACAGACTCCTCTCATTCTCTGAAAGACTGCTTCCGTTTTCCGCGGCAGATATGTACTTTTGTATAAATGAGATATAGGTCTGTCCGTCAAGATTTAAAAAAGACATAACCGGATGTATCATCACAAGAATAAACAGAAGACCTACTACAAGACTTATATGTTTTTCATAGCTTTTATTCGGTGACAGAAGAAGTATGACCGAAGAAAAGATTCCGAATAAAAGGCCGCTTTTAAGCCATGCGAGTATTGAGGTCATTAGAATGCTCCTTTCTTGAAAAAGTTTGTCTTTTCATTAAATGTGTGCTTAAGCTACACTTTCATATAATCCAAGAATGTTTACAATCGCGAATTCGTAGATACGATTATAATTGATATCGAGATTACGCACAGCGCAAGAGATGTAAGCACCGTCTTTATCAGCACTTCTGTGGCATCGCAGGCTCCTAACACTCCGGAAAGAAGCCTTTTGTCACTTATAGGCTGTATCGCTGCAACCACTAAGCGATAGCTGATATAGAAATATATAAGCTTAAGTACCGGAATGCTGCCGATCACAACAAGTATGATCACAGCCGTAATTCCTACGCAGTTTTTTATAAGAATACCTGCTCCGATGAATATGCCTGACAGACCCGATACCTGTCCGACACCGGGGATTAAGGAGAGACCTTTCTTTAAGATATCGTATTTGACACTCTCATACACGGGTATAAGCATAGTCTTTACTGCATTTAATCCAACCACTAATGCTAACATACCCTTAAGCACCCATTCGGCAATATGTTTGATAAGCTCCGACAGCTTTGAAAACCTGTCTTTACCATTTAACTGATTAAGAAGTACGATAAGAAAGAATATTCTGATAAGCGGAAACACCCCGTATAGCAGAAGCTTTTCCATCATTGCAAATATCAGAAGAAAAACAGAATTGGTCATCTGTGAGGTTGCTATACCGCTGCTCATTATAAGCGACATCGCAAATGCGGGAAGCATGCATTGCATCGCCTCACTTATATGCATAACCGCATTTTCAGCCATATCATAGATCAAGAAGAAGGAACGCATAAGTATTGCGCACGCCATAAGATATGTAATGAAAAAGCCCTGTTCGCCTACATAGCTGTGCTTTAATACGGACGAATAATTATTAAACACCGCGGCTATAAGGATAAGAAGCATAAGCCGTATGAGCAGACTCCTGTTTTCTAAAATCTCAGCCGTGATGCTCTTTCCTATAAGCTCGACACATTTATCAACGGCTCCATCAACATTTCCATTTATCAGAAGCTCATATATATCCTCAAAGGAAATATCCGTACTCATCCCATACTCATTGTTGACATCTGAAAGCTCACTTCCAATGCCGTCAACATCCACATACTTATCATAAAGCTCTTTATAGTCGGGCAGGACATCATTTTCAATATTATCCGCGTTCAAATTCTGTTCTGCATCCATAATCTTTTCTGCGGTCAAATTCTGTTGTGATGTCAAAATCTTTTCTGTGTTCAATTTCTGTTCTGCGGCCATGCATTTTATATCATTATCTGATGATAAACAAAGCATTACCGATAATATTACCGAAAAAATGAGAATATATATTTTTCTCATAATATGATCACCCCGTAATCCCAACTATTGCATCTACTATAGAAAAAAGCACAGGCATTGAAATGACCATCATTGTGATCTTGCCGGAAATCTCGACCTGCCCCGCAACTGTCTGGCATCCCGCCTCCTTGCAGATATTAGAGGTAAATTCGCACAGATATGATATACCGATTATTTTGATAAGTATTTCAAGATAGCCCGATTCTAACCCTATATCATCCATTACCCGGTCAAAGAAATCCACCACATAAGTCATCCGTTCAAGCACATAAAATACTGCAAATAACGATAGTGCTATCGAAAGATATGTGCCGATAGAGGTACCTGCGCTCTTTAGTTTTATTACAAGCAGTGTTCCTGCCACAACACCGCATATCATTTTAATAAAACTCATATTAAACCTCACAATCCGAACAGCTCCTGCATTGAAGTAAACAGCTCGATAATATACGGCATCAGCCAGGAAAGAACCACGATAATTCCTGCCATCGTTACAAAAAATGCCTGATCATCCCTGCCTGAATGCTTTAATATCTGGTTAAGCAGCGCAACCACTATTCCCAAAGCCGCTATTTTAATAATCATTTCAACTGTCATATCAAGCTCCTAAAGACATGTATTTAATAATAAAAGCATTTTCACAAAAGGAGAATAACCATAGTGATACCCGCAAAAAGACTTAAGGAAATAACAACCTTTTTCTTATCCTTTAATTCGTTACCAAGTGTTATCCTTTGTTCCTCAAGCCGTAAAAGCACATAATCTATTGCCTTTTTCATCACTTCTATATCCGCAGTATTAAACTTGTCCTTAAGCTCAGAAATAATAACAATATCGCCTTCATTTAATGCGGAATGACACCTTAGATAGTCCAGATTATCCGTAAATATTTCAGAAAACGTCTTCGTACTTTCTATATTCATCTGCTCTGCCATATTAGAAAACCAGTAAGAAAACGGTTCGTCCACCTTATCAGACATATTCATAAAGCACTCCGGCAAGGTATAATTCATATACATCAATTCACTTTTTAACTGCAGTAAAATATTATAAAATGCTATGATCTGCTTTAATCTC
>OMSZ01000325.1 GCA_900313855.1 uncultured Eubacteriales bacterium | reverse complement strand
TCAACGAGCCCTGTTTTGAGAACGTAATAGTTCTGGGCCTGGTACTTGACGAAGACGGAAACAAGATGAGTAAGTCCAAGGGAAATGCGGTAGATCCTTTCGAAGCACTTGATAAATTCGGTGCAGATGCGATCCGTTGGTATTTCTATACCAACTCTGCACCATGGCTTCCTAACCGTTTCCATGAGGACGCAGTTGTCGAGGGACAGAGAAAATTCATGGGTACACTTTGGAATACTTATGCGTTCTATGTACTCTATGCTAATATAGATGAATTTGATCCGACTAAGTACAGTCTTGATTATGATAAATTATCCGTAATGGACAAATGGCTTTTGTCAAAGCTTAATACTGCGGTTAAGACCTGTGATGAGAATCTTGGCGCTTACAGAATTCCTGAAGCAGCAAGAGCTCTTTCAGAGTTTGTTGATGAGATGAGTAACTGGTATGTACGCCGTTGCCGTGAGCGCTTCTGGGCTAAGGGTATGGAGCAGGATAAGATCAATGCGTATATGACCTTATATACCGCTCTTGTAACAATAAGCAAAGCTTCTGCGCCGATGATACCGTTTATGACAGAAGATATATATCAGAATCTTGTGATGAGTGTTGATAAAACTCAGCCGAAGAGTATCCATCTGTGTGACTTCCCTGTATGTGATGAGAAATTCGTTGATAAGGAACTTGAGGCTGATATGGATGAGGTTCTTCACATTGTTGTTATGGGACGTGCTGCAAGAAATGCAGCCAACATCAAGAATCGTCAGCCGATCGCTAACATGTTTGTTAAGGCTAAGAATGAGCTTTCTGATTTCTATAAGGAAATCATTGCCGATGAGCTTAATGTTAAGGCTGTGACATTTAAGGATGATGTATCGGAGTTCTCTTCATACTCATTCAAGCCACAGTTAAAGACAGTAGGTCCTAAGTATGGTAAGCAGTTAAACGGTATCCGTGAGTATCTTGCCTCTGTTGATGGCAATGCAGCCATGAACACATTAAAGAGTGAGGGGGCATTGAAGTTTGATGTGACTGGAACAGAGGTTTCACTCTCAGAGGAGGATCTTCTTATCGAGCTTGCGCAGTCACCTGATTATGAGACACAGGCTGATAATGTTGTGACCGTTGTGCTTGACAAGAAGCTTACACCGGAGCTTATCGAGGAAGGCTTTGTGCGAGAGATCATATCTAAGGTTCAGACTATGCGTAAGGAAGCTGGCTTTGAGGTGATGGATAAGATAACCATCTCTGTTTCGGGCAACGACAAGATTGCAGAAATTCTTAAAAACAATCAGGATGCCATCTTTACAGACGTTCTTGCTACAGCTATTGAGTATGATGGCGTTAAGGGATATACAAAGAATTGGAATATCAACGGTGAGAAAGTAGATCTTGGCGTTGAGAAGAATTAAAGAATCAAAAGCCTTCTGATGAATAACCGGTTAGTTAAGAACCTAATGTTTGTCAAGAAGGCGTCGGCTGAGCCGGCGGATAAGGTGGTATTATGTGGTACGTAATTCAGACGTTAAGCGGCAAAGAGCATGAACTGTGTCTTTGGATCAATACATATGTGGATAAAAGCCTCTATGAAAGATGCTTTGTTCCTCTGTATGAAGACGTATGGAGAAAAGAAGGTATAGGCCACATAAGTATCAAAAAGCTTTTTCCGGGATATCTGTTCGTGGAGACGGATAAGCCGGAGCAGATACATGAAGCATTAAAGGAGAAAGCTCAGTTCACTATGCTTCTTTCTATGGAAGACAAAGGGGGGAAGATATTCGTTCCTTTGCATAGCATGGAAGAAGAGTTTTTCGATTCGATTCTCTCGGACGGGCTGATGAAGGTAAGTTATATTCACAGGGACAGATCGGGTAAGTTTGATATTGTAATAGGTCCCTTGCAGTCATATATCGATAGAATAGTAAGGATAGACCTTCCACACAGAAGGGCTATAGTAGATATTCCGTTTTTAGGAGAAGATAGAAAGCTTAAGTTTGGACTATGGCTTGATAATGATCCGAAGCAGGACTGGATCGAACAGGAGAAAAAGAACAGGACTCAGAATAAAGAAGATAATGTCCCTACCAATCATTGGGATTGGAAGGCCTGGAAGAAGATAAATGACGATAGAAGAAAAACTGAGATCGCAGATGATATATACGGATATAAGGTTGGCGATGATGTGATCAACACAACAGGTATTTATGGAGACATTCCACTTAAGATAGCAGAGATACGTCCGGATAAGAATAGTGTCATAGTGAATGTAATGCTGTTTGGAAGTTCTACCAAGGTGGAAATGAGAGTTGAGGATATAATGTTGCAGGGGAATAATTAAATTTGTAGTTGAATAATGCTGCGACATGTGTTAAACTGTGTCCCATGTCAGATGCGGGCTGGGATTCGCTGTGCCGCTGGATTGACTGGATGATATAGAAAGGGAATCAGGGTTGGCAACATTATGTATTTTATTAAAGACGAGGTTTTTAATTACAGCAGTTTTGAAGAACCACCGGTATATCCGGAACCCGTACAGAGAATCATGGACGATATCTGGAAGGGTGTAAGAATGCGATTTGAACGCAAGCAAAAGGAGAAAGAGTTACAAGAATTTCTCGCCAGAGAGGAAGAATTAAGAATTGAGAGAAAGATCAAGAGATTAGAGGGGGAAGTCAGACGATTAAGGCGTGAGCTTGCAGCTAAGGAGAAAGAAATGGAAGGCATATCGGAATAGAGATATGCCTTCCATTTTTCTTGTAATTATTGTTATTGAACAGATGTAAATCCATAGAATTTTAATGGAATTTAAAAAGTTTATCTGATTAACGAGTATCTCATCTTTACTATTGATCAGAGCCTGTGATCAATGAATGTGATCGTCATCGTCATAATCGTCATCCAAGTCATGAGCTCCCGTCATGAATTCACGGTTGGTCACTCTCTTGGAATCACGCTGCTTCTCAACAAGTTCAGATAACTGTTCCTTCACATCTTTGGGATTTTTGATGCTTAAGATATCGAAATCCCGCATACTCTTATCTGCCGAGCAGCAATGTATTGTACCCACGCCGAAAATTCTCTGACCGAAGGAGCGGCTAAGAGATACATCCATAATACGGTATAATCTTACCTCATCCTCCTTCTTGTTGAGAAATCCACGTTCAATGAAAAGTCTTTCTTCTGTAAGAGCGTATTTGGTAAATGAAAGAGGTAAGCCGAATAAGGTTCTCTTTCTATCCTGCCATAAATAATCCATAATATCCTCCATTTCTTAGATAATAAATCCAATATTTATTAGGTTTTCGCAGTTATTTCCTGCATGCGTTGTCATCACATATAATCTGTTACATGTGTACATAAATATAGGTGACGTATCATTCTTATATATTCTACTATCAATTTGGGATAAATTCAACTAAAACTAACGATATTATGCATTATTTATCCACATTTTCCCCTTGAAAACACAGGTGTATGTCGGTTATAATGAATTGTTCCTGAAAAAGTCCATTTGAGATTTTATGGGAATTGCAACGATGATGATAATACCTTCAATAGATTGAAGATAAAAGTTACGGAGGAAGAGTTTTGATAAGAATTAAGAAAAATGTAGCTTTAATAATATGTTATTGTATGTTGGCGGCAATGTTGATGTCTATGGCAGCACCGTCTGCTGTGGTGACTGTTTCTGCAGAGGGAAGCGACACATCGACAACAGCACAGAACGGAACACAGAGCGGCACATCGGCAGCAGTGCAGAACGGAACGCAGAGCGACACATCTAAAACAGCACAGAACGGAACGCAGAGCGGCACATCGACAGCGGCGCAGAGTGGAACACAGAGCAGCACATCGACAACAGCACAAACCTCTACGACATCGACAACACAGGCAACGACAGCACAGAGTGTAGAACCGACGTTTAACTCGTACGGTATTCTTGTGACCGGTCTTTCGCCGGCTGATGCTAAGGTGTTGGTCATTGATCCGGGGCACTGTAACATACATCCCGGCGCGAGAGGAAATGGACTCAAAGAAGAAGTTGTGAATATGGATATATCCAATGCCTTTTGTGAGGCGTTGACAGATTATGGCGACATTACAGTATATATGACAAGAGAAGATGGAGGCTGCTGCAGATCTTTGGTTTCAGGCAGTGACTGTCTGTATGCGAGAAGCAATTACGCCTGTGACCTTGAAGCGGATTTTCTTGTGAGTATACATATTAATGCAGGTTACAGTAACGGAGCTAACGCGTTAGTTGCTTATGATTCGGGTTATCATTCGGAGATCTGCAGACAGACACAGGGTTTTGGAAGAGTGGCGCTTAAGAAGCTTAAGGCAATAGGGATAGCCAACAAAGGTTTTTTGTTAAGGAAATCCGGATCCGGAAGCAGATATCCTAACGGTAAAGTATGTGATTACTATGCAATCGTAAGACGTGGAGTTGTTGACAGAATTCCGGGTGTGATTATAGAGCATGGGTATATTACAAGTGCATCCGATTGCAAGAAGTTTTTCAAGACCCGGGCAAAAAGAGAGAAGGTCGGAAAGGCTGATGCGGAAGCTGTTATTGACTATTATCATTTATCAAAGAAGGTTGTTGATGGCGAATTTGTTGAGGAAAACGGCGCAACCTATTATAAGACTGCGGAAGGTAGTAAGGTTGGCGGCTGGGTGAAATTTGATAATACATGGTTCTATTTTAGTGAAAAAAACGGGCAGCTGCAAAAGGGAATGCTCAATATAGATGGAAATTCATTCTATCTTAATCCTTCTACAGGAGAGATGGTTGTCGGAGAGTTTGAACTTAACGGGTATGATTATCTGGCACGTGGTAACGGAACTTTAGTTAAGGCTGCAAAGCACACGGATGGGATAAGAACTCATCTGTATGATGGTAATGGGCGTAAACTTAAGAAAGGTTTCCATACGATCGACGGCAGCATTTATTATGTAACAAGCAATACGAATGTGGCATCGGGTGTATGTAAGATCGGTTCGGAGTATTACGGCTTTGATCCGGATACGGGAAAGATGTTATACGGTGCGCAGACTATACGCAATAAGGAATATTATTTTGATCAAAAAACCGGTGTGGCTGCAAGGAATAAGATGGTGGTCATTGATGGAGAGACATATTTCTATGGTAAGAAAGCCTATGAGCAATATGGCTGGGTTAAGTATAAAGGTGCGAAGTATTATTTCGCTAAAGGTTCGGGCGAAATGGTGACCGGTTGGAAGAAGATCAAGGGTAAATATTACTATTTTGATGAAGAAACCGGTAAGATGGCTAAGAGTAAATGGATAGACGATTACTACGTTAACAAAAAAGGCGTACGAACCAAGAAAAGGTGAATTGAAAAGTAAAGAAATACTTGTGAAATATGTGATTTTTTGGTAAAATATATATCGGTTGTTTACGGAACTGCCTGATTTAAAATGCATTTCCGTACGTGGAGTATATATCTTATAGGATGATATTACTTACAAGATGATATTATTTAAGATGATATTCCCGCAAAAAAGGATGAGATATTTCAGGATCTCATTTTGGTCATAAGGAGGATAATTGTAGTATGGCAAGAAAGTTAGATTTTGACAAAGAGTCTTTTAAGAAAGAGGTAGTAAGTAACGTTAAGGCTCTTTATCGTAGAACGATTGATGAGGCTACTCAGCAGCAGGTATTCCAGGCAGTATGTTATGCTATCAAGGATACCATTATCGATCAGTGGATTGCTACTCACAAGGAGTATGAGAAGAAGAATGTTAAGACAGTTTACTATCTTTCAATGGAGTTTTTGATGGGTAGAGCGCTTGGTAACAATCTTATCAATCTTACCTATTATAACGAGGTTAAGGAAGCACTTGATGAGCTCGGTTTTGATCTTAATGTGATCGAGGATCAGGAGCCGGATGCAGCGCTTGGTAACGGAGGTCTTGGAAGACTTGCAGCATGTTTCCTTGATTCATTATCAACTCTCGGTTATCCTGCTTACGGTTGTGGTATCCGTTATCGTTATGGTATGTTCCGTCAGGAGATTCAGGACGGTTATCAGATTGAGAAACCGGATGACTGGTTAAGAGACGGTAATCCGTTTGAGGTTCGTCGTAATGAGTATGCCTGTGAGGTTAAGTTCGGCGGACATGTTAAGGTAGATTATAAGGATGGCAAGAACCATTTTGTTCAGGAGGGTTATTCTTCAATCCGCGCAATTCCTTACGATCTTCCGGTTATCGGCTATGGTAACAGCATAGTTAATACATTAAGAATCTGGGATGCTGAAGCAATTTCAGACTTCAACCTTGATTCGTTCGATAAAGGTGAGTATCAGAAGGCAGTAGAGCAGCAGAATCTTGCAAGAACAATTGTTGAGGTGCTTTATCCGAATGATAACCACTATGCAGGTAAAGAGCTTAGACTTAAACAGCAGTATTTCTTCATTTCTGCTTCTATACAGACAGCTCTTAAGAAGTTTAAGGAGAATAATGAGGATATTCATGATCTTCCTAAGAAGATTACCTTCCAGTTAAATGATACTCATCCGACAGTTACTGTTGCAGAGCTTATGAGAATCCTTGTTGATGAGGAAGGACTTGAGTGGGATGATGCATGGGATATCACATGTCATACATGCGCATATACTAACCACACGATCATGTCAGAAGCTTTGGAGAAATGGCCGATCGAGCTCTTCTCAAGACTTCTTCCTCGTGTATATCAGATCATCGAGGAGATTGACAGAAGATTTGTTAATATGATACGAGAGAAGTATCCTAATAATCCTGATAAGGTTAAGAGCATGGCTATCCTCTATGATGGTCAGGTTAAGATGGCACACCTTGCTATTGCAGGTTCATATTCCGTTAACGGTGTTGCTGCCCTTCATACAGAGATACTTAAGAAACGTGAGCTTAAGGACTTCTATGAGATGAGACCTGAGCAGTTCAATAACAAGACTAACGGTATTACACAGAGACGTTTCCTTCTTCATGGTAATCCGCTTCTTGCTGACTGGGTAACCTCTAAGATCGGTGACGAGTGGATCACAGATCTTCCGCATATAGCTAAGCTTAAGGTTTACGTTGATGATGAGAAATGCCAGCAGGAGTTCATGAACATCAAATATCAGAATAAGGTTCGTCTTGCTGCATATATTAAGGAGCATAACGGAATTGAGGTTGATCCTAGATCTATCTTCGATGTTCAGGTTAAGAGATTACATGAGTATAAGAGACAGCTTCTTAACATCCTTCATGTAATGCATCTTTATACAGAGATTAAGGAGCATCCAGAGAAGGATATCGTGCCTCGCACATTTATCTTCGGTGCTAAGGCAGCAGCTGGTTATAAGAGAGCTAAGCTTACCATCAAGCTCATCAATTCGGTAGCTGACGTTATCAACAATGATGAGTCTATCAAGGGTAAGATCAAGGTTGTATTCATCGAGAACTACCGTGTATCTAACGCAGAGCTTATCTTCGCAGCAGCAGATGTTTCAGAGCAGATCTCAACCGCTTCACGTGAGGCATCCGGAACAGGTAACATGAAGTTCATGTTAAATGGTGCTCCGACACTTGGAACAATGG
>OMSZ01000324.1 GCA_900313855.1 uncultured Eubacteriales bacterium | reverse complement strand
CGTATAACTCTAGCAAGTTTAAAGAATGATTATATTCCTAATACTATTATAAATATTAATTTTATTTTATCATTCTTTAGTGACAAAGTCTTTCAGTTTCTTTAAAATAGACATATGATTGAACGAAAAAGACTATTACCAATTGGATATTACAAAAAAGCTCCTTCTTTCACTGGGAGCGACGGAAATAAGTGTTTTAAAATTGAAAAGTATCAAGAAGAGGGGTCCGAGGAACCTTTATTTAAAGCTTCTCTTTGGAAGGGCCCATTTAGTTCTGAAAACACTCCTGATGATCAGAAGCTGATTATGACTGCACCATTCACTGAGGAGGGAATGGATACCATCGTTGAGTGGATGAATAACACTGATGTAAATTAAAAAGATGAGCTAGCACTTGCTAGCTCATCTTTATTTTTAAGATGTTTTGCTTAAACGTTTATTTTCATACATACATGCGTCTGCACGTTTTAACAATGAACGGAAATCTCCATCTACTTTTGAATCGTAGCAGGCATCACCAATGGCAACACCAATATTATATTCATGGCCACCTTCCAAATCTGCCGTATGAATCTTTGTAAGGAACATCTTTCTAAGGCGCTCGATATTCACCTGATTGCTTTCCTGTATAATACAGCAGAATTCGTCTCCACCTGTTCTGTAGCAATTGCCGTACTTTCCATATACATCATTGAAAACATCGGCCACTAATGTAATATACTCATCGCCGGCTTCATGTCCAAATGTATCATTGCAATATTTCAATCCATTTGCATCAGCAACAACAGCGATTACTCCATCTAAACTATCTGCTGATTTTGCATGACTTTCAAAGGCATTTCTATTGAGAAGACCTGTCATACTATCTGTAAGGGCAAAAATTTCAAGCTGCTTAGCTCTTTTTCCCTTCTCAATAACTTCATTGGCTTCCTTTATCATATCCCATGCTATCAAGAAGATGAAAATCAAGAATACATAACGACCAGTTCTATCGGCATCACCTTTTTTAGTGTAGTATTGAGCAACGTCTACAATTATAGTCATCATAAATAAGCTCAAACCGATAGCACATATTTCTAGACGTCTAGAGTACTTCTTCATGACAATCTGGCCAATCACACCAGCCACCATATAAAGCGAAGCAATAATAAGCATAACCTGCATTATTATAAGTGTCTCTCTGAACTCTGCAATCTTCATAAAGTGCAGTGTCGTGAGCACTACAAACTGAACTAGTGATGCCCAGATTATATATTTTTTAACATGACTACAATTAATACTAAGATAACTGTCAAAAAACTGTATAAACGGTGGAATAACAAGCATCAAACATAAGTAAGGAATGATTGAATCCACAATTTTATTACTTGATAATAACAATGTAACATCTGTCTCGTTCAAAGACCATATTCCACAAAATAGAGAGAAACATGCTAAATGCAATAATTCTTTTGTAAGCTTTTGCTTTTCATGCATTAGATAATAATAAACAAAAAGCAATATACTCATGATGACAATGAGTAAGCTGACTATAAACCTAGGCATGGATGCAATCATAACTTCGTCGTACATTTGATATGCACTGCCTATGAAAAACTCTGGAACCTGATTATCAACTATTCCATAAATAGGCTTGATAATTACAGCAATCTGAATCATTCTTTCGTTAACCGGTATGAAGTTCCAAGTTGAGCCAGTGGTTGAAGTAAAAGCTCCTCCCGTTTTATTAAATGAATATATTTCTCTGCCTGCATTGTAGACAGTAACAATCTGATGTGATGTATAAAACTTAATTCCTGTATAATGATAATCGTAATCCCTTAAATCAAGGAAATACTCTCTTGAACCATCCTCTAAGTTGGCACAGCCAAATGGTTCGATAGATTCTGTCAGCGAAACTGCTGCTGTTTCTCTAGTACTGAAATAACACAATACTAAAAACAATACTGCAGCAACTATAATAACAATATTCACTTTGGCTACTAATGGTAACCTATTACTCTGATTCTGTGTCATAGTCTCCTCTATTCGCTAAATGACATCCGTTACATATGAACAGCAATTTACACCTGTTCACAAATTTATAACAATTCTATCACGTGAGAGACACAAAAACAAGCATTTCTTTCACCCCAAAAAGCCTCTAATGTAGCGGTATAGCTTATCTGTTCCTACGATGTAGCTGAAATGATTCTCTCCTTCAAGAATCAATAGCTTGGCTTCTCTAATATTAGCTGCAATTTTTTTTGTTTCTTTTTCCTTAATGCAATCATCATCACCAGCTATTATCAAAGCTGGTACAGAGATATTCTGCAATTCACTTGGTGATATATCTGGCTCCACTAGCATCATAAGAGTCTTTGGGTCGTTAGTCTTTTTATACTCTTTTTTCATTTCCCTTAAGTCTCTATGATGAATACCTGCTGGATTAAGATTTGCTCCGCAGCACACAATTCCAGATAACAAATTACTAGCTCTTATTGCGACAAGAAGAGCAATTATCCCTCCATCAGAAAATCCCACCAGATATGGCTTTTCAATATCTAATGCATTTATCAAATTGATTACATCATTTGCCATATCAGCATAGTGGTACTCTTTTGGTGTAGCGCTTTCTCCATAGCCTCTGGAATCCATTGCATAAACAGTATGCTCTCTGCTCATTGTTTCAGCCAGCTCATCAAAAGTGTGATGATCGCCTTTATTTCCATGTATAAGAATAACCGGCGCCCCCTCGCCGGTCTTTTCATAACATATTATTTGTGAATTGAGCTGAATATACATAAATTTCCCTCTCCGTATCTACAGGATCTGCAATTATTTATCTGCAATTACCTGCTTCATATCATATAAGCCTGCTGGCTTTCCTGCTAAATATTTTGCTGCCTCTACTGCGCCCTTTGCAAAAACACTCTTT
>OMSZ01000214.1 GCA_900313855.1 uncultured Eubacteriales bacterium | reverse complement strand
GAAGGGCTTGATAACTCTGTTATTTCAAGAAGCATCATGCATATAGAGCAGGCAGATATGCTCATTATCGGAGGTACATCACTTGTGGTTTACCCTGCTGCTTCTTTCATAAATTATTTCAGGGGAAAACATCTTGTTGTTCTCAATATGGCACCGACATCAAGAGATGCCGAGGCTGATATAGTAATCAAAGAGAAGATCGGTGAGGTCCTCTCACGTATCAAAGTTAAATAATGTGGCATAGGAATTAAACTGAATTGCTTCGATAAGTGAACAGTGCATATGTCATAAAACTATAATAATATTTTACAAACCGGAGGAAGAATAAATGTACGATTTTTCAGAAATCTTAAAGACGGATGCAGAAGTTGCTGCAGCTATGACTGATGAGATCACTCGTCAGAATCAGAACCTGGAGCTTATCGCTTCTGAGAATATTGCATCCAAGGCTGTTATGGCTGCTATGGGAAGCCCGCTTACAAACAAGTATGCAGAGGGTTATCCGGGAAAGAGATACTATGGCGGATGCCAGTATGTTGATGTGGTTGAGGACCTTGCAAGAGAAAGAGCTAAGGAGCTTTTCGGTGCAGAGTATGTAAATGTTCAGCCTCATTCAGGTGCACAGGCTAACATGGCTGTATTCTTTGCAACTATGGAGCCGGGCGATACATTTATGGGAATGAACCTTGATCACGGCGGACATCTTACACATGGAAGTCCTGTAAACATGTCAGGTAAGTATTTCAAGGCAGTTCCTTACGGTGTAAATGATGAAGGAAGAATCGACTATGATAATGTCCTTGCTATTGCTAAGGAAGCACGTCCAAAGCTTATAGTTGCAGGTGCTTCTGCTTACGCAAGAGAGATAGATTTCAAGAAGTTCCGTGAGATCGCTGATGAGGTTGGTGCAATCCTTATGGTAGATATGGCTCACATCGCAGGTCTTGTAGCTGCAGGATATCATATGAGCCCGATTCCATATGCACATATCACAACAACAACTACTCATAAGACACTTCGCGGACCTCGTGGAGGAATGATCCTTTGCAGCAACGAGATCAATGAGAAGTACAACTTCAACAAGGCTATTTTCCCTGGAATTCAGGATGGTCCTCTTATGCATGTGATCGCTGGTAAGGCCGTATGCTTCAAGGAAGCTCTGTCACAGGATTACAAGGATTACATGGGAAGAGTTGTTGAGAATGCGGCTACACTTGCGGCTGCACTTCAGGACAGAGGCTTTGATATCGTTTCAGGCGGAACAGACAATCATCTTATGCTTGTTGACCTTAAGAGACTCGGTCTTACAGGTAAAGAGGTTGAGAAGGCTCTTGATGAGGTTCGTATAACAGTTAATAAGAATACTGTTCCTAACGATCCTCAGTCACCATTCGTAACAAGTGGTATCAGAGTTGGTACTCCTGCAGTTACAACACGTGGTGCTGTAAAGGATGATATGTTTATCATAGCTGATGCATTTAAGGCTGCTATCCTTGACAAGGACAGTGCAAAGGCAGAGGCTCTCGTAAAGAGCATTACAGACAAGTATCCACTTTATCAGTGATGATTTTTAAGTAAAGAAGATACAGAAAACAGATACAGAAAACAGATACAGAAAGATTTAGTAAATGGAAGAAAATAATAATCAGAATAATAACGACAAAAATAATGGTAAAAAACCGGGTGGATACAATTCTACTCTGGGCGTGATCATCATTACCGTTATCCTGTCAATCATATTTATCATGGCATATAACAATTATACCTCTTCCGGAGAAGAGGAAGTGTCCTATGATAAATTCATTCAGATGGTGGATGAGGGCAAGGTAAAGAATGTTGAGATATACGAACAGAAGATCAAGTTTGTTCCCGATGAGGAAGATAAAAAGACTGAAAATCTGACGTATTATGTTATCAGAACAGATGATTACGAATTAGTTGACAGACTTGAAAAAGCAAAGGTAAAGTTTACGGCAGTCGATGAGGGTGGAAATGCCATACTCAGCCAGATTCTTTACTACGTAATACTTATCGGAGTTATGTATTTCCTCACAATGATGATCATGAGACGTGTTGCAAGTGGCTCGGGCATCATGAATGTAGG
>OMSZ01000323.1 GCA_900313855.1 uncultured Eubacteriales bacterium | reverse complement strand
ATTCCATAAATAATATATGGTCCTACTCCGAATAGCGGAAGCATCTGCCCTTCCTTCATATAATTTTTCAGCATTTTTATATCTCCATTTCCGTCTTGTATACAGAGCCACTCCAAAGCCCCGTTTAGTATATTACCTAGATGTATTTTTTTCAAATATCAGAATCTTTTGTGCGATTTTTTTCAAAAAGGGTAACCATATAACAAGCTTAAACGCAGGATTGACCATCGGCATTCCACGAAGAATGTTGTCATCCTTCACTTTCACAAATCCATCTCCTATGTCCCCTAACTCATCAAAACAATTTGCACCCCATGTAAATACAGCTCCGGTTGATTGTATGGACTTTTCTACCTTCTCTTTATTTATGAATCTCGGGCATATACATTCCATCATAACATATGCATTATCAAAATTATCTCTGATGATACTAAGCATTTGTTTTACCTGCTCCCTAGGCAGATACATTGTAAGTCCCTCAATGATAAAAAGCATTCTTCCCCTGACTTTTACTTTCTCTACCCATACCGGGTCAAGCACCGAACAGCCTATAGTCGATATTCTTCCGTTCTCATTATATACCGAATCTCTTACCTCTATTGTTTCGGGCAAATCTATGTTGTACCATGTGATTCTCCCATTATCCATCCGGTAGAATCTGGTATCTAACCCACATGCGATATTTACGACAGTACAATCCGGATATTTCTTTATAAAATCGCCCACAAGTTCGTCAAAAACCACCGTTCTAGCTACAACTCCACCACTCATTGCAAAGTCCTTTGCCGCTCTGCCAAAGTCATAATCAAGCTTAGACACTATTTCCTCTGCCTTGGCATCTTTGAATTTATTATTTGGATTCGTACTATACATTGCTCTGGCATAAAAGCTCTGTAGCATTGTCTCGGCAGAACCGTTTAACAGCGGCTTTATTCTTTTTTCATCCATTTTAATTCTCCTTGATATCCAAACATGCGATTATAATTTCCATATACAATGGTTACCTTTTAGCCATTACTGTAATCCATGGTTTGTTTGGGTGATGATCTGCTTTCACTTTGGAAAATCCTGCATTCTTAAGTGCCTGCTTAATATCTTCCACGGTATGACATTTCATTCCATCTATTATTTTTTCAAATTTCAGGCTCGTTTCATCGGTTCCGTCGGACTCATTTACTATCATGAAAACACCGCCCGGTTTCAGAACCTTTGCAACCTGAGCAAAACATTTTTCAAGCCCCGGCCAGAAATAAATAGTTTCAAATGCAGTTGCAAGATCATAGTTTTCTTCGGGAAGTGTAAGATTTGACACATCCCCTTTCTGCACCTTACATCTTCCACCCTTTATCGCTTCTGCATTATAGGCGGTTGCTTTTTCTACAGAAACTTCGGAGTAATCAATTGCGGTGACCTCTGCACCCGGATACTTTTCAAGCAGCTCGCCTGCATTTCTTCCTCCGCCACATCCTATCTCGACAATCTTAGAAGGTGCTATAGACTGTAGGTGGGCCAGTCCCCAGTCTGCTATCTTGGCATGACCGCCGTTCATTCCATTAACCATCATCTTACCAAGAAAGCCTTCCGGTTTTCTTGTTTGGCTCACAAATTTTGTAAAAAGACTCATTTCTCATTTTCTCCCTGTAAATTAATGATTTTAAGTAATATTAAATAGGTTTTGTCAGTTAAAGAACAGGCACATAATACCGGAAAGTGCCACAGATATGACTGCCATTCCAATAGTACCCATAATCCATTTTTTCTTCTTATCATTTACTGTGATATAAGGTTTTAAATCCTCCGTCCCGGGAATATTCCAAGCATCCGTATGACCGACCCAGTAACCATCTACAAGAATCCTGTCAATCAGGTTCATGATGGAAAGTATTCCAAACAGCTGCCAGAAGCCGCTTAAAAATCCTCTCGCTCCATTAATCGCATAGGTGCAGACAAGAACATATATAAAATATCCCGGGAAGCATATGCTTTTAAAAACAATACTTCTTATTTTTATCTCTTCCGCTGTAGTGAGTTTGTTATCTATCACTCTTTGCTGCACTTCACTGCTATATAGATGTACCATTCCAATCGCACCTTTTCTGATACCTATAGCACAGATAAGATACAGCAGAAATCCAAGTCCAAGACCCTCGATTATAACTTTTAAAACAAGCATATGATATCACCTCGCTTTCTCAAAAGAATGAAGGAATCCTCTTGCTGCATATCTCTCCTGTTCTATATCCTCCACATTTTTCTCACTTCTTTGCACTTTCAACAAACACTAAAACAATGTACATATCCATGCAGCAAGTGCAGATACCGCAGGAAATATGACAAGGAGCTTTAACAACTGACTTTTGATGTTGTATCCATACTTTCTGCCATCATACACGCTTTCCACTTCAGGAAAATAATGCTGAAAAAAATGGAACTTCATAAGTAGAAAGTAATCGAAACAGGTCATGTCATATATCTTGTATATAGTAAATATAAGCACAAATCTTAAGAAAAACTGAGCAAATGTATAGCCACTCCTAAAACCATCCCAGATTGAGACAACTCCGACACCCAATATCATTACCATGCTGAATATCATAAGGGTCCAGCCCATGACTCTGGCTCCATAAAACAGTTCTTTTTCTCTGGGAATAAGCACCTCCTGTGCCTCCTTCGGTGCAGAGGAAAAAAACTTTATATCCTGAACAAACGCCACTGCTGATATCAGCATCAGCGTGATTGACGCACAAAAAACAACCGCCAGAAAAATAGTTAATAGCATTTCCGTTTACCTCACTTTCAAGAATGTTATCAATCAGATTACGTTCAAAATATTCCACTCTGTGCCCCCTCAATTATGCCTCTCTTACCAGATCGTACATGAAACTCTTTTCGCCAAGAGTTCTTGTATTTATATGCTTCATCCCGATATGCTCATACTAATCCTTCTTAAGCTTTGCATCAGTCGAGACAATTACCGGAAGAGCACCCTGCTCTGCCACCTCAAATGCTGTCTCTACCAAAGGACGCATTAAACCTTTTCCCTGATACTCTTTTTTTACGGTAAGCAATTCTATCTGTACAAACTGCTTCTTGCTGTCGCGATAAGTCTTTTCAAGGCTTGCTCCGCCTGCCTGAAATTTCTTGATGATTTCACTGAAATTCTTAAAGCCGAGTGCTCTCGCCATCCGCCAAACCATTTTGAACATTGCTGTTCCCGGATAGGGATGTGTAGTGTCTGTCAGAATAATTATACCCTCTTTATTTTCAGATGTTGCATACACTGCATTATATTCATTTGCTGTTCTTATCATGGCAACCAGGTAATTCACCAGACTTGTTCTGTCCGGATAACCGGGATAATATGGAACCATCCCAATCTCATCATCGCCATAATCATAATAAGCGAACACCTCCGCAAATTCTTTCATTTCTGCATCTGTCAGTTTTACCTTGTTAAGCATATCGTCCTCCTTGAAATCCAAACATACGATTATAATTTCCATATACAATGGTTACTTTTTAGCCATTACTGTAATCCATGGTTTGTTTTGGTGGTAATCTTCTTCAACCTTGCTTTCTTGCCACAAGATGCAAGCGGAATTTCTTCGCCCGCTCAAGCTTTTCTATCTTAAGACCTGCCCATTTACAAAATTGCTTTATCTCATCCAAAGAATACGCTTTCACATCACCATGTCCGACAAGATTTGCAAGCGGCATTTCCGTATGATTCATAAGCCACAGTATCGGTCCCGGTGCCGTATAGTCCTGCAATATCAATCTGCTTCCCGGTCTTAAGACCCTCTCTACACTGTTAAAAAATGCCTGCGGATTCGGATAGTGATGAAAGCTGTTTGAACAAATGATTGCATCAAAAGAGTTTTCCTCAAACGGCAGGTTCTCACAATCTCCTACCACCCAGTTTACGCCTTGAAGATTCTTGGCTCTTCCTGCCTCTATCATTTTCGGTGTGATATCAAGTCCCGTATAATGTTTTGATGAATCCTTTTCATACAGAAGCGAAATCATAGGTCCTGTACCGCACCCACAGTCAAGCAAATCGGTATAATCCTCTTTTTCCAATTCCGCAGATATGTACGGATAATCCTCCTTGCACATCTCGTATATTCCTGCCTTATCCGTCTCGTATATATCCGCTGCCTTTGAAAATTCCTTTATTGTAAGCTCTTTATATTCCTTATCTGTTCTCATGACAAACCCCTTTCATTTTTATTCTGACGTTTCTCTTGCGTATAAACTTATTTTCTTAAGATATTTTGATTCTTCTCATTACCAGCTCACATTTTATTTTCCATATAAGCTTCACCGCCATGTGCATTAATGAACTCACCAAGACATTCATAAGTCTCGTCACTGATTGCGTGTTCCATCAGACACGCTTCTTTATCAGCGGTATCCTTATTAACACCTATAATTCTTAGTAATTTTGACAGCAAAGAATGTTTACTGTATATCTTTTCTGCGACAGCCCTTCCTTCGTCTGTAAAAATGATATTCCCATCCTCGCCAAAATAAATCATTTTTTCTTCTCTAAGCTTCTTCATCGCATTACTGACACTAGGCTTAGTAACACCCATTTCCTCTGCAATATCAACAGACCTGACTAATGCCTTTCTTTTATGAAGGATTAAAATGACTTTCATATAATCCTCTGATGAACTACTCTTCCCCATAACATACTCCTTTTTATTCGAGTCCTTTTAATGTTT
>OMSZ01000320.1 GCA_900313855.1 uncultured Eubacteriales bacterium | reverse complement strand
CGCTGGTCAAACGGTCAAGATAATTAGAGGTCTTTACAATAATGATTTATCTAAAATTGATGAACACGCTAACAATCTTCGTAGCAGTATAAATGATGCAGATTTCTCCAATAAAAAATATGCACCCTTTATTAGTAAAGATATTTATGAAAACTATAAAGTTCTTATAAAAAAAATAAGTGAAATAAATTCTTTTTTCTCATTTTGGCATTTTAATTTCAATAAAGAGAATAAAGGTATTTTTAAACGTGGTGGAGAATCATATACTTATGATCAAGTAAAAAATAAGATTGAAGAACTACAGAAAGAAGTTTCATCTCTATCAGATGAAATCTTAGACCAAGTTAGAAATTATCTTCAAAAGTTGGATGCTATATCTTAATATACAAGCAATAAAAGGACTGCCCTATGGCAGTCCTTTATATGTTGCACCATATTCAATTCATAGCATTTTTCCGAAGCTGGTTGACCGCTTGCTCGATCTTCTGTGCCATTAGTTTGCGGCGCTCATTGAGGAATTCATCATAGTCCATAGTTTCCCAGCCATGAGGTAGAGCGTTTTCATCTTCCATTTTGCTGATCTCCTCGGCACTCATACCCTTGCAGACGATAGGATAATATTTCGAGGGCGCCTCGTCAAGTATCTCCATATTATCGTCCCACTTGATAAAGGCGTAGTTTGCCATCTGATTGATCTTACCATCGGTGTAACCGAGCAATTTCAGATAAGCCTTCGGGAACAAGTGATGTTTTTCAAGTGGTTTTCTCTTGCCGCCAATATCAGGCTCAAACAGCATAGGAACTGTGAGGCTGCCTTTTGAAAACAGAACTTTAATACCATTCATATTAAGGGAGGCAACATATGCATTCCAAGCATTGTTACCACGTCCGGAGACTGCAAGACCGTCAGACCCGAGCAGTGTTATTTTAAAATAATCCTCGGTCAGTCTTTCGTTTACCCTTGTAAGAATAAACTTTCTGTATTCGTCCAATGAGGTGAGCTCTTTTATGCTGTTCAGATGCTGCTCAAATGTTGATTCAAAAGAGCCAGTATAGAGCGATATAAGCGAGGCATAGAAGAACCAGAGCGATGTGAGGTGCATATTATCATTGTACGAAGCCTTGAATCTGTACTTGGCGATAAGATACATAGCATAGGCATAGAATAAAGTATTATCCGAAAGGATCATATCGCCGGATACATACCCCGAATTGATGATAGCCTTTAAGAATTCATGCCAGTTGCCTACATCTAATACGTCCGGCAGTTTTTCTTTCATAATATCAAATCTCTTGATCCTTAATTCTTCATCAACCGCACCTTTTTTATCAAAATTAGCTCCACGCAGCAGCTTATAGCCGTATTTAAGCCTTGCCCTGTCAAAAGCATATGCCATTACAACTCTTATAATATCCTGCGGAGATACGGTAGTAAGCCTGTTATATGAGGTAGCTTTGTTTTTTGAGGGAATAATAGAAGCACGACTGAATTCTTCGATTTCTTTTCGTCCCTCATCCCAATATAAAGAAAGCAGAGTAAGTATAAAGTCGTTCTGTTTAAGTGCTACACCGCCTGAATTCACACGGACGAAGATATGCGAAACGTCTTCCTCGTCCGCACTTGATTTAATATCAAACACCGGAAGAGTATAACTCTTTAAATTAAGAACAGAATTAATGTTTTCGTGGATAGCGTCTTCTTCATCTTCTGTGAGCTCTTTATCCTTTGTCTTTCTGTACTCTCTCAAGGTATCAGCAAATTCCTGTGTAAGCTTATAAGCTTTTTTTGAGGTGAAAATATCACTTATGTTATATATCCATTCAGGGTCTTTCTGTGTGGCTTTTGTTCCCACTTCAAATACGTTCTTTAATGGATTGTAAGATATTATTATAGATTTTTCGTCAAACTTTGAATTTATGACCTTCTGCCCTTTCATTACAGCGTAAAGTGATGTGAGTCGCTGCTGCCCGTCAATAATCACCTCTTTAGGAGTTTCATAGTTATGCCCGCCTACACCTATTGTTTTCTTCTTTTCAAGTTCAGGGCATTCCCATATCATGAGATAACCTATAGGATAACCCTTCATCATTGAATCAAACAAGTCTCTGACCTTCGTATCTTTCCATACAAAAGGACGCTGGAGTTCGGGAAGACCAAGCTCACCGGTATCTATTTTTTCAATCAGCTGATTAACTGTTAGTGTTGTAGGACTAAATATCTCTGACATAGTAGATCACCTCGTATTTTTAATTATACTATATTTGACATTAGTTGTCAAATCACATATCTTCAGTATTATATATATTTACCGCCTTCACACCCTTACTCAAAGCGTACTGTAACGCTTTGTATGCCCCTCCGGAGTTATTTTTGACATAACATACCACAAGATCGGAACGGTCGATCAGAGAGCGATTACGCAGGTGTATAGCGGCTTTAAAATGAGCTGCTGCGGATTCACTGCAAACATCTACCTCATCATAATACTCCAGATAGTATTCTTCGTTATCCCTGTATTCTGCCGTCATGTATGGCAGCACAAGTGACAGGTGAGTATTTCCGTAGTCAAGCTCTTTACATATCCGGCGTATTATACCGGCAGCGATCCGGTCAAAT
>OMSZ01000239.1 GCA_900313855.1 uncultured Eubacteriales bacterium | reverse complement strand
TTTGTAAAATTGTTTTACAGATTATTCTCTGTTGTTTCAGTCTCTAAAGATATAAGACAGCGTAATTATGAGAAGAATATCAATGCATGGAATGATTATAAAGAAAGATATTTAAGCGGCGGATATATTGAGCATCAGGCTGCATTAACCAATATGATATATGGCAGGAATTATTCTGCCGATTATAACAGCTGCGAAATTATTGCTTTATACAATGCATTAAGATCGTTTATCACTGACGAGAAGGATATTAATGCTATAAGCTTTCCTAAGCTTTTAACACAATTTGAGAAACGTGGGATCACATGGGGAGGTGCTTATGGCACCTCGCCTTTTGCGCTTTTTAAATATTTCAAAATGGCAGGCTTTGATATAAAAGGATATTCCTACAGACAGTGGATGCGTATATGTGCTAAGGAGAAAGATAGAGCAGATTTTGAAAATGTATTTGATACATTTATATTTATGGCATATAATAATGCCAAAACTGTCAAAGATATGATACATACAATGTGTATAACCAAAGAAAACGGACAATATAAGATACACAATGACTATGAGGGTAGCAGATCGTATGACAGTCTTTTTTCTGCTGTTACCGGATATAAAAACGGACAAAGCAGATTAATTATAATATTTGGAATAAGAAAACAATAATGATAACGTTAAAGAATTGGTGAATAATGAGAAGATTTAGAGAGAAATATATCGGTGACAAGGCATTTTACAAAGCATTGTTTGCTATAGCCCTGCCGATCATGATACAAAACGGAATAACAAACTTTGTCAGCCTGCTTGACAATATAATGGTAGGGCAGTTAGGAACTGAACAGATGTCAGGCGTTGCGATAGTTAACCAGCTTATATTTGTTTTTTACCTGTGTATGTTTGGCGGTCTTTCGGGAGTAGGGATATTTACAGCACAGTACTACGGAAACAAGGATGACGAGGGTGTTAAGCATACAATAAGATATAAGCTTTGGCTGGGACTTATTATTACAATAATAATAATCCTTATACTTTTATTTTATGGTAAACAGCTGATACAGCTATACCTTAACGGAACTAATGATGGCGGTAATGCGGCAGCTACGCTTAACTATGGTCAAAATTACCTGTGGGTGATCTTGTTCATGCTTCCGGCGGTATATCTTGGAATGCTTTATTCAAGCACTCTCAGGGAATGCGGGGAAACATTTATTCCTATGATTTCCGGAGTAATAGCAGTATTTGTCAATCTTATATTTAATTATCTTTTGATATTCGGAAAATTCGGTTTTCCAAAGCTTGGAGTTGTTGGAGCTGCGGTTGCGACAGTCATTTCAAGGTATGTAGAGATGAGTGTTGTTATCATCTGGGTATATAGTCACAGAGAAAAGTATTCATTTTTCAAGGGAGTTCTCAAAACGCTTAAGATTCCGTTATCTCTTGTTGGAAAGTTCTTTGTTACCGGTATGCCTATTCTTGTAAATGAAGGTCTGTGGTCGGTTGGTATCGCGATGCTTGCACAGGCGTATTCTATAAGAGGATTAAATGTTGTAGCAGGACAGAATATAGCAAGTACCATCAATAATATATTCAATATTGTTTTTATAGCTATGGGGGATGCTGTGGCGATCATTATCGGTCAGTATCTTGGCGCGGGAGATATGAAGAAGGCTAAGGATGCCGATAATAAGATAATAGCATGCGCAATATTTACATCAATAATAATCGGTGGGATAATGTTTGCTACATCAGATCTTTTCCCGCAATTATATAATACCAATGCTTCGGCAAGACTTATCGCAACTCATTTTATAATGGTTCAGGCGATCGTAATGCCAAAGGATGCATTCCTGCATACATCATATTTTACAATAAGAGCTGGAGGCAAGACGATAATAACCTTCTTGTTTGACAGCGTATTCATGCTTGCGGTAAGTGTTCCGGTTGCCTATGTGTTAAGTCGTTTTACAACACTTGACGCAGCGATAGTTTTTGCTTTGGTTCACGCCGCGGACCTTATCAAATGTCTGATAGGTTACATATTACTTAAGAAAAATGTATGGATGAATAATATAGTAAAGGAATAATTAGTTTATATTGCATTGATATCATTCGATGAAAAATGATCGAAAATGTTGTATATTACCGGGTTCAAAATTATTTTTAATTAATTTTAAAATATTTTGAACCTTTTATTATTTCGCGCGAATATATAGATAGAAGGATACAACAAGTCTACGGAGGAGAAATGGAAGCTTACGAATTTTCATCATTAGTTGATGAATACGGTAACAGCATATATCGGTTCTGCAAAGGTATGACTTATACTGTGGAAGATGCTGAAGACCTATATCAGCAGACTTTTCTAAAAGCCTTTGAAAAAAGGAATAAAATTGACAGAAACAGTAATGTGAAAGCTTACCTTATGCAGATTGCAAGTAATATCTGGAAAACTCATAAGAGTACTTATAAAAGACATGAACGCATTGCACCGACAGTTTCATATGACGATATGGAATCAGATGTCTGTGACGAGAAAACGAATATTGACGAGATGATAATAAAGTCAGATGAAGAACGTATACTTCGGGAAAATATCAACAGACTTCCGGATAAACTCAAACAGGTTATTGTAATGTTTTATTCTTCGGAACTATCGATAGAAGATATAAGTAAGGTGCTGCACATTCCGAAAGGAACAGTCAAAAGCCGACTTTATAACGCAAAAGAGCAGTTGAGGATTATGATGGAAAGGCAGGTGAGTCCATGAGTAAGAACAATATGAATGATGATCTTGATCAGATAAAGAATAGCAGATCACTAAAAGAATCTACGATAAAGGTTAATGTAGAACATTTAAATGATTCATTGGACGATAACCTGTATGCGGTTTTTGAGAATGATAATGTTCCGGATAACTTGAACATTACATTAAAGAACAGACTTGATCATGCTGCTTCTTTAAGTAAAAGGAAAATTGAATTGTGGTGGATGCCTGCTGTGATCAATACGGTAATTGCTCTTGCCGGCGTAGTATTATCAATTGTTTTATATTTCATGTTAAGGATCGGAGGATCATATACGATCATTCCTAATATAATAAACAGAATAAGCGTATTAGGCTTTAAGATGGTAATTATATTGGCGTGTGCTGATATGCTTCTTGGATGGCTTTCTACAGCGATTCTTATACCTTTAGCTTCCGGCAGAGGCTTATCTAAAGGAATAAAAATTTTATAAAAATAACGATATTTAAGGAGGATTAAGAAAATGTTAGGATTAAGTATGGGATTTGTTTTGGGTGGTTTGGTGGCGATCGCATCAATTGCTATAGAAATAATGCTTGCGATATGGACCTACAGAGATGCAGAAAGTAAAGGAATGACAGCAATATTGTGGACCGCTTTGGTTGTGATAGTTCCAAGCTTTGTCGGTTTAATAATCTATCTTGTTGTAAGGACGGATAATAATAAGATCGTCTGTGCTAACTGTAATACGCGGGTTAATTCAAATAACAAATTCTGCTCTAACTGTGGAATGGAATTAAAGCCGGCTGACATTGATATTGATAAGGATCGGGAATTTAAGAATAGCCAGAAAAAGCTTATTGTTGGAATATTTATAGCGCTTGCTATTAACATTATATGTGGTGTAATGATGATTGTTTCATTTATAATCGGCGGTCTTCGTATAGCTGAACAAGCTGTTGATTATACAAAGAATATCGATGTTAATGAGATAACCAAGGATGTTACAGATGCTCTTACAGATCTTGACAAGGCTTT
>OMSZ01000164.1 GCA_900313855.1 uncultured Eubacteriales bacterium | reverse complement strand
AGGAATGCAGGAACAGATTAAAGAAACATTAGAAAAACAATGGGACAATATATTAAACCTGTTAGAAGTAGAATATGACGTTTCTCACATGATGATCAATACATGGATCCGTGCCCTTTCTATTAAGGAAGTAACTGAGGACACAATATATTTATCTATGGATCAGAAGCTTGGAAGGCGTGGTATTGATTTTATTGAGAATAAAATGTATGACATTTATCTTCAATCCGCAATTGAAGCTACTCTTAATAAACCATACGATCTGAAATTACTTGTTGAGGGTGAAGAGATTCAATCTGATAACAAAAAAAATGAGAGCGAATTTGATGCACATATATTAATGGAGCTTGAGAAAAGTAATCTTAATCCTTATTACACTTTTGATAATTTTATCGTAGGTGACAGTAACAGGCATGCACATGCTGCCTGTGTAGCTGTAGCTGAAGCTCCGGCAACTACATACAATCCTCTTTTCCTATACGGTAATTCAGGACTTGGAAAAACTCATCTTATGCAGGCTATAGCCCATCATATTATAACTCATAATCCTAATATGAAGGTTTTATTTGTAACCAGCGAAGCATTTAGTAATGATGTTATTGAAGCCATTAAGAAAAATAAAACTGAAGAGCTGCGCGCCAAATACAGAACTCTTGATGTTCTTCTTATCGATGATATACAGAGTATAATAGGAAGAGATGCAACTCAGACAGAATTCTTTAATACATTTAATGATCTATACAATGCTTCAAAACAGATAATTATTTCATCAGATAAACCGCCAAAGGATCTTACGGAATTTGAAGCAAGAATAAGGACAAGACTCGGATGGGGACTTCCGATAGATATTCACCCGCCTGACTATGAAACCCGTATGGCTATTCTAAAACGTAAGGCAGAAACAGACAGAGTTAATATATCAGATGAAATCCTTAATTACATTGCTACTAATATTTCTTCCGATATAAGAGATCTTTACAGTGCTATTCAAACCTTAAAGCTCTATACCGGTTTAGAAGGTATGCGCGAAGATCTTACAATTGAAAAGGTAGAAGAAATATTAAAGGATACAATATCATCTAATTCTATTAAAGAAATTACACCTGAGCTCATAATTAAGATAGTTTCAGAATATACCAATATTTCTTACAATGATATTATTTCATCAAAGAGAAGTAAGGAAATAGCTACCGCAAGACAAATGGTAATGTATCTTTGCAGGAAATATCTTGAATACTATTCATTAAAACAGATTGGAGATGCTGTTGGAGGTAAGGATCATACTACCGTTATAAGCGGAATCGATAAGATCAAAAAGCTTATAGAAACAGACTCTAATATGAAGGTAACTATTGAAGATATTGAGAATAAGATCAATAAATAATAGTTATCAACATCATAACGGATATTATTATTAAAATGTGTGGATAAGCTGTTAATCAATTGTTATAAAATGTTATTAAAATAATTTATCAGACAATTTCATTTATGAATATTCTCATTTTATTAACATTCATAATACATCTGATAACATTATTAACTACATAATAATACACATCATTTTTCTAATAAAAACAATAGTTTAAGATAGTTTTTAACATAATAACATGCCCTACTACTATTACTACTAAATAATTATTAATATAATATGTAAGCAGCGCCACAATATTTAAAAATCAAAATAATGAGTGGATAATGATATGTTTGAAAGGAGCAACTAAAGTGAAAATAACCTGTAATAAAACATCTTTAATGAATGGAATTAATATTGTATCAAAAGCAGTTTCTACAAAAAGTACAATGACAAATCTTCAATGTATTTTAATAGAAGCATCCTTAAGTGATATAAGACTTATTGCTAACGATATTGAAATTGGAATTGAAACTATTATTGAAGGAACTATATTAGAAGCCGGTAAGGTTGCTATCGATGCAAAATTTTTCAGTGATATTGTAAGAAGACTTCCTGATAGTGATATTACTATAGAAACCAATGCTAATAATCAGGCAATTCTTCATTGTGAAAGAAATGAAACTAATATAGCAGGAACCTCAGGAGATGATTTTAATTATCTTCCGGAGATAGAAAAAGAAAAACACATCACAATTTCTCAATTAGCATTAAAGGATGTAATACAGAAAACAATCTTTTCTATATCAGATCAGGAAAATACAAAGATAATGACAGGCGAGCTTTTTGAAATAAAAGGAGATGAGCTTAGAGTAATATCTTTAGATGGTCAAAGAATATCAATCCGTAAAGTTAAGCTTAGTGAAAGCTACGAACCTATGAAAGTAATTGTTCCGGGTAAGACCTTAAATGAAATGACCAAGATATTAAATGGCGGAGCAGATGATAAAATAAATATATATTTTACTAATAAGCACATTTTGTTTGAGTTTGATAATACCAAGGTTGTTTCAAGATTATTAGAAGGTGAATTCTATAAGATAGATCAAATAATAACTAAAGATTATGAAACCAAATTCAAGATCAATAAAAAGGAATTTGCAAGTAGTATTGACAGAGCTTCATTGTTTATAAAAGAATCTGAAAAGAAGCCTATAATTCTTAATATTCAAAATTCAAGCATGTATATGAAGATAGATTCAACAATAGGATCAATGAATGAAGAATTGGAGATAAAGAAGGAGGGTAATGATATAAGAATTGGTTTTAATCCTAAATTCTTAATGGAAGCTCTTAGAGCTATTGATGATGATGAGGTTGACATTTATATGGTCAATCCGAAATATCCATGTTTTATCAGAGATGAAGAAGAAAGTTATATTTATATGATTCTTCCTGTAAGTACAGTAGCTTAAATTATTAATAAATAATCTTAAAATAATGAATCATTTAGTATTGATTTATTATTTAATTAATAATGAGGTGTATTATGCAGGAATTTAAAATAAGGGAAAAGGATGAATTCATTAATCTAAGTCAGCTTCTTAAAGCACTTAATCTTGTAGAATCAGGTGCTATGGCAAAGGAAGTAATAGATGAGGGTCTTGTCAAGGTAGATGGAGAGACTGAATCCAGATACAGAAGAAAATTGTATGATGGAATGATAGTCGAGTTTGAAGATAATAAGATTAAAGTAGTTAAATGATATAATTATTTTGATTTATTTTTTGTGATGATACATTAATTTTTAATAGGAATATTAAGTATGTACATTAATTCGTTAGAGCTTTCGAAATATAGAAATTATAATGATCTGAATATTACCTTTGATCCCGGTATTACCATATTATCCGGTGAAAATGCTCAGGGTAAAACTAATATATTGGAAGCTTTATATATTGCAGGAACTACCAAATCCCATAGAGGCAGCAAGGACAAGGATATAATTAAGTTCAACGAAGAAGAGGCCCATATCAGACTTATAACTACCAAGAATGATGTAGGACATAAGATAGATGTTCATCTTAGAAAAAATAAGAATAAATATATTGCTATAGATGGTTTAAGCATCAAAAAAAGCGGAGAGCTGTTAGGACTTATCAATATGGTGTTTTTTTCACCGGAAGATCTGTCTATAATTAAAAATGGTCCTTCGCAGAGAAGAAGATTCATTAATCTTGAACTCTGCCAGCTTAATAAATTATATTTTTATAATTATATCAATTATAATAAAGCGCTTGAACAGAGAAATACTTTATTAAAGCAGATAGCTTCCGATAACAGATTGAAAGATACATTAGATCTATGGGATGCTTATCTTATACAATATGGAACTGAAGTAATTAAGGAAAGACAACATTTTATTGATAGTCTAAATGATATAGTTAAAAATATACATGATCATTTAACCGGTGGAAAAGAATCAATTGAGATTGGTTATGAGAATAATGTTTCAGTTGAGGATTATGAAAAAGTACTTCAAAAAAAGAGAGATACAGATCTGAAATATCAATCAACCCAGGTTGGTCCTCACAGAGATGATATGTGTTTCTATATTAACGGAATAGATGTAAGGACTTACGGATCACAGGGACAGCAGAGAACTGCAGCGCTTTCATTAAAGCTTGCGGAGATAGAATTAGTAAGATCCATGATCCACGATACACCGGTGTTATTACTTGATGATGTAATGAGTGAATTGGATTCTAACAGAAGAAATTATCTTCTTGATAGTATTAAAGATATACAAACGGTTGTAACATGTACAGGATATGATGATTTTATTAGATCAAGATTAACCATAGATAAAATTTATGAGGTAAATAATGGTAATGTTAAAGAAATGAAATTATAAAAAAGAGGTATTTATAATGAGTTAAAAACTGATTATAACGAAATAGTTTATATAGTATTACAAAAAACAGGAGGAAAGAAATGGGTAGTAAAGTAGAGCAGGAATATGGTGCCGAGCAGATTCAGATCCTTGAAGGATTAGAGGCTGTTCGTAAAAGACCGGGTATGTATATTGGTACAACTTCAGAAAAGGGTCTTCACCACCTGGTATATGAGATTGTTGATAATGCTGTGGATGAAGCACTTGCAGGATATTGTAATGATATCCTTGTAACCATTAATAAGGATGGTTCTGTTACCGTTCTTGATAATGGACGTGGTATTCCAACAGGTATTCAGGAAAAAGCAGGAATTCCGGCTGTGGATGTTGTATTTACAATGCTTCATGCCGGTGGTAAGTTCGGCGGTGGAGGATATAAGGTTGCCGGTGGACTTCATGGTGTTGGTGCTTCAGTTGTTAATGCACTTTCGGAATGGTTAGAGGTCGAGATATATCGTGATGGAAAGATTCATAAGCAGAGATATGAGAGAGGAAAGATAATCCATCCTTTAGAGGTTATCGGCAATACCAGAAAAAAGGGTACTAAGGTAACATTTATGCCGGATGATACCATTTTTGAGACTCTTAACTTTGATTTTGATACATTAAGAACAAGACTTCGTGAGATGGCATTTCTTACCAAAGGACTTAAAATAACACTTAGTGATAAGCGTTCCGGACGTGAGAAGGAAAGAGAATTCCACTATGAGGGTGGTATCAAGGAGTTTGTTGAATATATTAATCGTCACAAGGATCCTTTATACGATAAGATCATTTACTGTGAGGGTGAAAAGGATGGAGTTGTTGTTGAGGTTGCAATGCAGCACAACAGCTCATATTCAGAATCGGTATATACCTTTGTTAATAATATAGGTACTGTTGAAGGTGGTACACATCTTACAGGTTTCCGTTCAGCTATTACCAAGGTATTTAATGATTATGCAAGAAATAACAAGATGTTAAAGGATAATGAGGATAACTTATCGGGTGATGATCTTCGTGAAGGACTCGCTGCTATCGTAAGTATCAAGGTAGGAGATCCTCAGTTTGAAAGCCAGACTAAGATTAAGCTTGGTAATTCAGAGGCCAGAACTGCTGTTGATACGGTTGTTACCGAGCAGCTTACCATTTTCTTAGAGCTTAATCCTAAGATTGCCAAGATCATAGTTAATAAGGCTATTCAGGCACAGCGCGCAAGAATTGCAGCAAGAAAGGCAAGGGATGTTGCCAGAAAGTCAAATCTTTCGGATTCAATGGCACTTCCCGGTAAGCTTGCGGATTGTTCAGATAAGAATCCTGAAAACTGTGAGATATATATAGTCGAGGGTGATTCAGCCGGTGGTTCGGCAAAGACGGCCCGTTCACGTGCTACCCAGGCTATACTTCCACTTAGAGGTAAGATATTAAATGTTGAGAAAGCGCGTATAGACAGAATACTCGGCAATGAAGAGATCAAGGCTATGATAACGGCATTCGGTACAGGTATTCATGAGAATTTTGATATCACAAAGCTTCGTTATCACAAGATAATAATAATGACAGATGCCGATGTTGATGGTGCCCATATTGCTACATTGATGTTGACATTCTTCTACAGATTTATGCCGGATCTTATAAGAGAGGGACATGTATATCTTGCGCAGCCACCTCTTTATAAGTTAGAGAAGAATAAAAAGACCTGGTATGCTTACAGTGATGAAGAATTGGATTCCATCCTAAAGGAAGTTGGACGTGATCAGAATAATAAGATACAGCGTTACAAAGGACTTGGAGAGATGGATGCAGAGCAGCTTTGGGATACAACAATGGATCCGGAGAGAAGAATTCTTCTTCGTGTAGGAATTGAGGATGATAATGAATCTGAGGTTGATCTTGTATTTAATACATTAATGGGTGACAAGGTTGAACCTAGACGTGAATTTATCGAAGAAAACGCCAAGTTTGTTAAGAATCTGGATATATAAAATAATCCGATATAAAGGGTATTTAGATGATCAGAGATTATATATTAACATTTATTATAATATTTTAGGAGGATAATAATATGGCATTAGATAATAATCCGTTACTTAGAGCACTTCGTTCATCTGACAATACACAAAATGTAGAAATTGAAGCATATAAGGAATTTGCAAAGGATCATGAAATTTCATTTAATGATCTTATTCAGTATGAGCTTCTTAAGGTGTTAGAAGAAATTAACAGCAAAATGATTTAAGGAGAAAATAATGGACGAGAATATATTTGACAAAGTTAATGAGGTCGATCTTAAAAAGACCATGGAAAGCTATTATATTGATTATGCGATGAGTGTAATAACTTCCCGTGCTCTTCCTGATATCAGAGACGGTCTCAAACCTGTACAGAGAAGAATATTATATTCCATGATAGAGCTTAATAACGGTCCGGACAAGCCACATCGTAAATGTGCACGTATTGTCGGTGATACAATGGGTAAATATCATCCTCATGGTGATACATCAATTTATGATGCTTTAGTTAAGCTTGCCCAGGAGTGGAATACAAGATATCCACTTGTAGACGGACATGGTAACTTTGGTTCTGTGGATGGTGATGGCGCTGCCGCAATGCGTTATACCGAGGCAAGATTATCTAAGATCTCAATGGAGATGCTTGCTGATATCAACAAGGAAACTGTTGATTTTGCTCCTAACTTTGATGAGACAGAGAAGGAACCGGTAGTTCTCCCTTCACGTTATCCTAATCTTTTGGTTAACGGTACAGGCGGAATTGCGGTTGGTATGGCTACCAATATTCCTCCTCATAATCTTCGTGAGGTTATCAATGCGGTTGTAAAGATAATAGATAATCAGGTTTTAGAAGACAGAGAGACAGAGATCGATGAGATTATTGAAATAATAAAGGGTCCTGATTTTCCTACAGGAGCTACAATACTGGGAAGACAGGGTATAGAGGATGCATACCGTACAGGACGTGGAAAGATTAAGATCCGTTCGGTTACGGATATTGAGCCTATGAGTAACGGTAAGCAGAGAATCGTTGTAACAGAGCTTCCTTACATGGTCAATAAGGCAAGGCTTATTCAGAATATTGCTACACTTGTAAAGGATAAGAAGATAGAAGGAATAACTGAGCTTCGTGATGAGTCTTCAAGAGAAGGTATGAGAATCGCGATAGAGCTTAAGAAGGATACTAATGCCAATGTTATCCTTAATCAGCTTTATAAGCATACCCAGTTACAGGACAGCTTCGGCGTTATCATGCTTGCGCTTGTAAATGGTGAGCCAAAGGTTCTTAACATTCTTGAAATGCTCAAATATTATCTTGAGCATCAGAAGGAGGTTGTAACAAGAAGAACCAGATACGACCTCAAAAAAGCAGAGGAACGTGCCCATATTTTAGAGGGATTGCTCATAGCTCTTGATAATATTGACAGAGTAATAGAAATTATCCGCGGATCTAAGAATGTCGGTGAAGCAAAGGAAGGTTTGATCAAGGAGTTCAAGCTTTCAGATGCTCAGGCACAGGCAATAGTTGACATGAGACTTCGTGCTCTTACAGGTTTGGAAAGAGAGAAGCTTGAAGCAGAGTATAGAGAGCTCATGGAAAAAATAGCAGAATTAAAAGCAATTCTTGCGGATGAGAAAAAGCTGCTTGGAGTTATCAAAGAGGAAATTCTCATAGTAGCTACCAAATACGGTGATGACAGAAGAACCAAGATAGGTTTTGATGATGATGATATAACTATTGAGGATCTTATCAAAAAGGAGAATACTGTTATTACAATGACAAAGCTTGGATATATCAAGCGTATGACAGTTGATAATTTCCGTTCACAGCATCGTGGAGGCAAGGGAGTCAAAGGTATGTCGACAATAGATGATGATTTCATTGAAACATTATATATGACAACGACACATCACTACATACTTTTCTTCACAAACAGCGGTAAAGTATATCGTATGAAGGGTTATGAGATTCCTGAGTCTTCGAGAACTTCAAGAGGAACCAATATAGTTAATCTGTTACAGCTTAATCCGGGTGAGCAGATAACAGCAGCTGTGGCTGTTAAGAATTATGATGATGATAAATATCTGTTCATGGCTACCAAGAACGGAATTGTCAAAAAGACCAAGCTTTCAGAGTATTCTAACGTAAGAAAGACAGGACTTGCGGCAATTACATTAAAAGATGGTGATGAGCTTATTCAGGTTAAGATTACTGATAATTCAAAGGATATATTCCTAGTGACCAAGCTTGGTATGTGTATCCGCTTTAACGAGACAGATGTAAGAAGTACCGGAAGAACATCTATGGGTGTAATCGGCATGAATCTTATTCCGGGAGACGAAGTAATAGGAATGCAGCTTAATACCCAGGGTACCGATCTTCTTATCGTTTCTGAAAAAGGACTCGGAAAGAGAACGGATATGGAGGAATTCACACCTCAGCGCCGTGGTGGAAAGGGTGTTAAATGTTATAAGATCAATTCCAAGACAGGTAATGTAGTTGGTATGAAGGCTGTCAATGATGATAATGAGATCATGCTCATATCTTCAGAGGGTATTGTTATCCGTATGGAATGCAGTTCAATTTCCCAGCTTGGAAGGATCACATCAGGCGTTAAGATGATGAGAATGGACGAGGCAAAGGATATAACTGTTGCTTCGATAGCAAAGGTTAGAGATAAATCTCCTGAGGATTCCATTGCACAATTTGAAGAGGAACAGGCAAAGGAAGAAAGAGAAGAACAGGAAGAGGGTAACGAATAAGCTTTTATAAAAGTATTTATGGGATAGTAATTAATTATTTTTAAGATCGGAGGGTGATAATATGGCATATCGTGCACTTCTTATTGGAAAAAATATTCCGATAATTGATACGTTTTTTAACTTTTTATGGGAAGAATATGAACTCTTTACATCTTCGACCAGAATAGAGGATCTGAGAAGACACATAGACATATTAGATCCCGATCTTGTCATTTACTGTCTTTATAATGAGTTTAAGGAAGAAATAACCAATGTTGACAAGGTACGCAAAAGACTTGCCGGAAAGAAGGCACAATATGTTATCATAGGCTTAGAAGAGGACTGTGAGTCATATATTAAACAGGTTGAGCGTGTGCCGGATCTTGTTCTTAAAAAGCCTCTTACTACAGAAATGATCAAGAAACAGCTTCATGATTATATGGAAGATCTGAAATATGAGGAAGAAAAAGCAGAGCGTATTAAGGAGGCTGAGGAAGAGGCTAACCGCAGGAAGCATATTCTTGCAATTGATGATGATCCTATGATGCTTAAGCTTATCAAGGAACATTTACATCACAAATATGATGTATCGATCGCAAAGGGCGGATTGATGGCTTATAAGTTTTTGGAAAAGCATGAAACCGATCTTATTCTTCTTGATTACGAGATGCCTATTGAGGACGGACCTACTGTTTATAAGAATATCAAACAGATGCCGGGCAAGGATAATATTCCGATAATATTTCTTACCGGTTTATCTGAGAGAGAGAAGATTATAGAAGTTATTAAATTAAAACCTCAGGGTTATCTTCTAAAACCTATTGACAGAGGAAGCTTACTAGATAAGATTGATGGCTTGATTGGATAGAATTACGGGGTAAATATGCATGGATGATTTATATATTACTGATTTGATAGATCAATCTATTCTTCAGGAAATTCAGGATGCATTTTCAAATATGGTGGGAATGGCCGCGCTAACTACCGACCATGAAGGAAAGCCGGTAACAAAGGGGTCTAATTTTTCTGATTTTTGCATGAAATATACCAGAAAATCAGAAAAGGGATGTAAGAGGTGTCAGGAATGTGCCAGAAATGGCGCTATGCAGTCACAGGCAACAGGAAAGGCAACCTCTTATCGTTGTCATGCGGGTCTTATTGATTTTGCGGCTCCTATTGTAGTTAATGGAAAGATGATAGGCAGCTTTACCGGAGGACAGGTGCTTACGGAAAAACCCGATCCGGTTAAGATCATGGAGGTTGCAAAGGAGATAGGCGTTGACTTTGATAAATACTGGGAAGCAGTTCAGAAGATTCAGATAATTGACAGTGCGTCTATCGATAAAGCGACAGAGTTTCTATATACCATTGCCAATGTGCTGTCTGATATGGCTATTGGAAAGTATAAGGCAATGAGAGCAAGTGCGGAGATAGAGCGTGCCGCTAAGATGAAAACGGATTTCTTAGCTAATATGAGTCATGAGATCCGTACGCCTATGAACGCCGTTATAGGAATGGCGGAAATGGCACTTCGCGAGAATATTCCCGATGCGGCAAGGGATTATATTATACAGATCAAATCCTCAGGACGGGCATTGCTTGCAATCATCAATGATATTTTGGATTACAGTAAGATCGAATCAGGAAAAATGGATATAATACCGGTTGAATACGATACTATGTCTGTTTTTAATGATGTGACTAATATAATAATGACAAGACTGGTTGATAAGGATGTTGAACTGGATCTTAATATAATGCCGGATGTTCCGGTTTTATTATTCGGTGACAATATAAGAATAAGACAGATACTTATCAATCTTTGTAATAATGCAGTCAAATTTACCAAAACCGGTTCAATAGAGATCATAGTTACCTTTGAGAAAAAGGGAGATATGACGGGAGATCTTAAGGTTGCCGTTAAGGATACCGGTATAGGTATCAAGCAGGAAGACATGAAGAAGATATTTGAGTCCTTCCAGCAGGTAGACAGTACGAGAAACCGCGAGATTGAGGGTACAGGCTTAGGTCTTGCCATCTGTCAGAATCTTATCAAGCTGATGGGTGGAACACTTGAGGTCGAAAGTGAATATGAGAAGGGAACAACATTTACCTTTACAATTCCTCAGATGATCGTGGATGTTACTCCGGCAATGCATCTTAAGGATCCATCAGATTGCATAGCTGTTTCGTTGTTTAGTAATAAGATATTAAAGGATTCATTTGCAAGAGATTCAGAAAGACTTGGAGTAAGAGTGGTTAATCTTCCAAAGGATATGGATCTTGAAGAATTATATACTGCGATAAGGAAGAAGAATACGGAATCAACCCTATTCTTATTCTTAGAAAAGGAAAAATTAACCTTTAAGAGAAAGAAATTCATTAAAGCTCATCCTGAGATCATAGCGGTTCTGATGACTGATTTCGTAGCAGATGCAAGACCATCTACCCAGAATATGCTTATTGTCAAAAAGCCGTTGTCCGCAATGAATCTTTCCATGATCTATAATCGTGAAAAGATAGCCTTTGGTTCAGCCGGTGAGCAGGAAGAGGATATAGATTTCACCGCGCCTGAAGCAAACGTATTGATAGTAGACGATAATGCTGTTAATCTTACTGTTGCCGAAGGTCTTTTAGAGCCGCTTAAGCTTAAGATTGTTACGGCAACAAGCGGTAAGGAAGCTTTATTAAAGACAAAGGAATGTCATTTTGATATTGTTTTCATGGATCATATGATGCCGGAGATGGATGGAATCGCTACTACCCAGATCATCAGAAGAATGCGGGATGATTATAAGGATGTTCCGATCATTGCACTTACGGCTAATGCGGTCGGCAATGCGAGAGAGATGTTCTTAAATGCCGGATTAAATGATTTCATTGCCAAACCGATAGAGGTGAGAACCCTGCTTACCAAGGTTAAGCATTGGCTTCCGGCAGATAAGATAGTTACGATGACGCAGGAGCAAAAAGAGCAGTTAGAGCTAGAACGTCAGATCAGAGAGATGCAGCAGGATATTGTTAATCAGACATCTAATACGATTGAGATTGATGATCTTGATACGGATGGAGCGATCAGACTTTTAGGATCGGAAAAATTATTCTGGAACGTGCTTAAAGAGTATTATCGGGTTATTAAGACAAAGGCTGAGAGTATACAGAAGCATTTTGATGAGGCTGACTGGCAGGCATATACGATAGAGGTGCATGCGCTTAAAAGTGCTTCAAAGCAGATCGGAGCCGGAGAGCTTTCTAATATGGCGTTAGAGCTTGAGAAGGCCGGTAAGGAGAAAAATATCAGCTATATCAAAGAACACAATGCTGCCTGTATAGAAAAATATTTGTCGTATGAACCGATATTTGCTCCTTATTTTGAAGAAAAAGAGGATGATAATGATAAGAAGCAGCCGATAAATTCTGAAGAATTAAAAGAATTTTTGTCAAAGATGAAAGAGGCTTTAGATGATCTTGATATGGATGCAATGGAGGATCTTTGTAAGGATATTTCCGGTTATCAGTATCCTGAGGATCAGCAGGACTATCCAAAGAAGATAAAGAATGCGGTTGCTGACATAGATGTGGATGTATGTCTTGAGCTTATCAACGAATGGGAACAGAAATTATAGAATACAGCCGGGACTAAGGAGTAGAAATAATGAGAAATCTTCATACAGATGAAATAATTAATAATATCAGGGAAATGTGTATAGAGGCAAATATTTTGCTTGCTCCGGACATGACAGAGGCCATTAATAAAGGCTTTGAGAATGAGACAGGAGAGCTTGCGAAGAAGATATTAGGACAGCTTAAGCAGAATATGGATATTGCAAAGAGTGAGCAGATACCGATCTGTCAGGATACCGGTATGGCAGTATTTTTTGTAAAGGTGGGACAGGATCTTCATATAGAGGGTATGAATCTTACCGATGCCATAAATGAAGGAGTAAGACAGGGATATAAAGAAGGATATTTAAGGAAATCCGTTGTCGGCGATCCCTTGCTTAGAGAAAATACCAAAGATAACACTCCGGCAATAATTCACTATGATATAGTAAAGGGCGATAAGCTAGAGATTACATTAGCGCCTAAAGGATTTGGTTCAGAGAATATGAGCCGTCAGTTTATGTTAAAACCGGCAGATGGTGAAGAGGGTGTAAAAAAAGCTATTCTTGAAGCGGTTTCTGATGCCGGACCTAATGCATGTCCGCCGCTTGTAGTTGGTGTAGGAATCGGTGGAGATTTTGAGCTTTCGTGTATATTAGCGAAGAAAGCGCTTACCAGAAATGTTGATAAAAGATCAGATTTACCGCATATAAGAGCTATTGAGGAAGAAATGCTTCAAAGGATCAATCAGCTTGGGATAGGACCTGCAGGTCTTGGAGGCAGAACAACAGCGCTTGCGGTCAACATTGAAACCTATGCGACGCATATTGCCGGACTTCCGGTTGCGATCAATATGTGTTGTCATGTTAACCGGCACGTAAAGAGAGTGATGTAAATCTGGGTTTGTCGAGCGAAACTCTTGTAAGCTATGTTCGCTTGCAGTTTGTTTGAGGCTTTTATTATGGCGTGCGCTCGGATAAAAAAATTAATTGT
>OMSZ01000319.1 GCA_900313855.1 uncultured Eubacteriales bacterium | reverse complement strand
TGAATATCCTTATAACCTATCCATAGATTATTGACCTCTATCGCAATATCCTCAGAAATACCATCAGGGCTATTACCATTATTAGCACCAACATCCATAACATCGGTTTTAGAATCATCATTTACACTTAAATTCTTATTCTCATTCTCCATCATTATTACCTCTTAAAACTTAAATAACCTTCACATATGTATTCTCATTCTTATATATCGTGCGAACTCCTATCATTGAAAAAACAAGTGCAATAACCGTCCATATCAGCAGCCATGTCCAATGCGGAGCCTGATCATACAGTACAACATTACGCATATCCGTTATTAAAAGCGCCATAGGATTACCATGAAGAATGATCTTGGCAATTACAGGATGATCCGGTCCAAGTCTCTTCTCGATACTGAAGAATATACCGGTCATATAGAACAAAAGCTTCATAGCAATATTGATCACATTTCCAAGGTCTTCGATGAACACTCCGAAATGCATCAGATTAATAGAAATAGCAAATGTTACCAGAAACATCACCAGTAGAATAGGCACAAAACATATTATGCGTGGTGATAGCGGCACCTTTGTCGCGATCATCATAGCAACGACAATAACCCACGAAATAGCCATTTTAAAAGCATTGATCATCATATTAGAAACAAGCAGGACAAACTTTGGAATATAGACTCTTGCAACTATACTCTTGTTACGCTTGATCATTTTAACGCTCTGAACAACATTCTTGTTAAAGAATGCCCACATAGTCTGTCCTATAAATAGAAATGTAGTAAAGAACGGCTCCTTCGCCTCGAATACAACTCCGAATATCAGATAGTATATCATCATTGAAAACAAAGGATCCAATACCCACCAGATCCAATTAAGATATGAGTTGGCAACCTCTGTCTTAAGCTCCGACTTTGCCGCCCTTACCTCATAACTATAATATTTCTTCATATCATTCCAAAAACGATTCATTATATAATAAACCTCCAAATCAACATCCGATATATTGTACCATGATATACCATAATTAACAAGACTGCCATTTCTTAAAATATAATAAATATAATATAGCTATCAGCAGCAGATATATACTGTCTCTGTTACAGAAAAAGACCGGATCTCCGGTCTTTCTCACTAACTTTATTAATATCTTACAATTTAATAATTAATATTTATAGACTGTAACGGACTTTGAACCATATGCCGTTGCATCCTCATGAGTTGCAAAGAAAATATCAATATGATTTCCTACAATTCCGCTTCCTCTATCCTCAACAGTATAAACAATACCATCGATAACAACCTGCGTTCCGAATGGAAGAATGCTTGTATCGGCAGCTATTGTTCTTCCCTGTGTCGGAGTCGTTCCACTTGCTGTTTTATTATGTCCGCCGCTGCATTTACTGCATCCGCAATAAGCTGTTATATAGAATGTACCAAGACTCTCACCCGAAGATGCTGCCGTTATAGGAGTTGTCTTTGCGCCTTGGTATGATGAACTGTTGTTATTAGATGCTGACGGTGCTGCTGCTGCCGTAGCCGCTGCTGCCTGAAGTGCCGCTTCAGCCGCTGCTCTCTCTGCTGCAGCTCTTTCCTCTTCACGTCTCTGCAATTCCTCTGCTGAAACAGCAAGGGTATAAAGCTTATCTACTTCTACAAATTCCTGTGAAACATATCCGATCTGACCATCCTCTAACATAACCGTGATCCATGTTATATCTTCAGCCCCGATCTTCTTGTCATTATTATCAATCTCAGTGTTTTCTGATTCAGATTGCTCATCCTTCAACTCATCTTTATTATCAGCTGAAACTATTTCATCCTGCTCCGGCATCTCCAAAACAGATATTGTATCGTCTTTATCCAAAACCTTAAGTATATCTGCTTCCGTTGAACGATCGGCACGAATATTCACTCCGTCCTCTAATGCCTTACCTAAAAGTGTAACATAATTCTTAGCATACTCTTCTGCTATCTTTCCGGTAAGAACAAATTCAGAAAGTACATATCCTTCAACATCACCTGACTTTATCTTGATCCACTCGCCATCTCTTTCAACAACTGTTGCGATTGAACCCTTTGACATCATTCCCACAAACTCTGCATCTCTGCTTGGCTCTTTTCTGATGTTCAAGGTTTCATCCACGTTAGCTATACAACGATCTGCAAACTCACCTTCATCTTCTGCTTCTTCTTTTGCATCACCAACTGCCTCGACATCATTATTTTCAAGGGCATTGATACCTGCTGTCTGACTCATTGCCTCAGCCTTCTTATCAACTGCCGAGGTTATTTCACTCATAACACTTACAGCCTCTGTTGTCACAACAAGCTCATTATTATCATCCTTAGCAGCTTTCTTTGTTGTTTCCTCCGTTGCATCCTCGGTTACCGCTTCAGTTGAGCCAACAACTGATTTCTCAGTAGTCGCTGCAGTTATCTCTGCTTCCGTAACATCATTACTTCCGAACAAAGCCTCTTTCGCGCTGATCTCTGTTGCTTTACCTGCTGTCTCTTTACCCGTGTTCTGAGTATTGATCAATACAATAGTTCCAACGGCTACTGCAATTGCAACTATAACACAGAAAGCGATCTCTATATTTCTAACAAAATATTTTCCGTTAAAAATGTTTCTTCTTATATAAAGTTTGTACTGTTCAGCCATTACCGCCCGTCTGCTATGACGCATATTGTTTCCTCCATATTACTTACAAAACCAAACCCCAAAATGTTACAAACTTGTTACAACCCGTAATATATCACTTAACATTTTTTTTGTCAAGTAACAGTGAAACATTTAGAAAATGTTGGTTTTTGGTTGTTTTTTGTCCCACCACTCAAAAAAGTATGTTATTATATTGTTTAATATGTTAATATATCATTACAATTTTGTGCACAATACCACTGTTTTATACATGATTGTACATAAAAAAATACAATTCATACATTTTTTAATCAGGAAAAGCTTTTAAAAGCAGTATTGGAGATGATGTTATGTCAACTGTAAGATTAGATAAATATCTTGCCGATGCAGGAATAGGCAGCCGTTCACAGGTAAAAGCGCTTATTAAAACCGGCAGGATCACAATAAACGACAAAAAAGCCGAAAGACCTGAGCAAAAAATAGATCCTGAACACGATCAAATAGCTAATTCCGGCGAGGTCATCAGGTTATCAGAATTTGAATATTATTTATTAAATAAACCTGCTGGCTATGTTACCGCTACCAAGGATAACACTGCACCAACAGTTATGTCGTTAATTCATGAGAACCGCAAAGATCTGTTTCCCGTTGGCAGACTTGATAAGGACACAGAAGGACTTCTTCTTATTACTAATAATGGACAATTAGCACATAAGCTTCTTTCGCCACGAAAACATGTAGAAAAAACCTACTATGCAATTACTGACAAAAAACCGGATGAACATGACATAGAGTTATTTGCCACCGGTATAGAGATTGGCGATGAAGATCTTTCTGTCGCGCTCCCCGCCAAGCTAAAGCTGCTTGACTCCCCAATAGAACCTCTTCCTTATAATCTGATAAATAATGAAGTAAGCATTCAAAATCCTGAAACTTCTTTTGATCTATCATCTTGTAAAGAATACGGTTTTTCACTGATAACCATATATGAAGGCAAATATCACCAGGTAAAACGAATGTTTCAGGAAGTTGGTAAAAAAGTGTTATATCTTGAGCGAATATCATTTGGAAGTCTTACCCTTCCGGATGATTTAGCAAAAGGAAAATATATTCGTTTAAGCGAGGATGATATCAGAAAACACTTTACCGATTTAAAGTGTTGACATGTGTGTTTCTTCATATTAAAATGATATCTGAAAATTTAAGTGTCAAAAGATTCTTTAAGACACCCATATCATTTAATCAGTTATAAAAAGGAGGAATTCCTTTCATGAATGATAAGCATTTACAAATTGGGTTTGTTGGTCTTGGATTGATCGGCGGTTCTATCGCCAAATCCATCAGACGCAGTTTTCCCGAAACCGAAATATTAGGCTTTGACGTTGACCAGAACGCGCTATCTCTTGCCCTTGCCGACAATACTATATCATCCAGTGTTACCTCGATTGAGGCAATGGGTAATTGTGATTACATTTTTCTGTGCGCTCCGGTTCATTATAACATCGCATATCTTCCTATTATAAAGGGAATCATTAATGATGATTGTATCCTTACCGATGTTGGAAGTGTAAAAAGCGATATCTATAAAGCAATTCATGATAATAAGCTTCAGGATTACTTTATCGGTGGGCATCCTATGGTTGGTTCTGAAAGAAGCGGTTTTGAAGCAGCAAGTGACAGATTGATCGAGAATGCATACTACTTCGTCACTCCTTCTTCGACTGTAAGCGCATCAAAGGTTGAAACCTTAAGGACATTTTTGGAGGATCTCGGCGCTATACCTATTATATATAGTCCGGAACGTCACGATGAGATCACTGCGTATATCAGCCATATTCCTCATGTCATTGCTTCCTCACTTGTCAATCTTGTGTCAAACGAAGAAGACGAAGCAGGGATGCTCAAACAGCTTGCTGCCGGAGGATTTAAAGATATAACCAGGATCGCTTCCTCTAATCCGGTCGTATGGGAACATATCCTTCTTTCCAACCCCGTTAATGTCGTTAACGGACTTAAGAAATTTGCTAATGAGATCGATGAAATGATCAATGCAATAGAGAATGATAATGCCAAAGGAATATATGACTTTTTTGATCATGCAAAGAATTACAGAAACTCCATACCTGAGCACGCTACAGGTGTAATACGGATGAACTATGATGTCTATCTTGACATTCCTGACGAACCCAACGCTCTCGCCACTGCCGTATCGCACATCGGTGAGGCGGGGATTAACCTTAAGAATATAGGCATAACTCATAATCGTGAAGATAACGAAGGCGTTTTAAGACTATCCTTCTATGACAACGAGAGCGCAGTATCTGCTGCAGATTTGTTGAAAAAACTGGAATATCAGGTATATGAACGGTGAATTCAATATCGTGTCAGCACTTTACTTTAATTTCACATTTTATATCTTCGCAATCACATTTATTACCACGCACAAAAAGCTTGTATTCAGGTAGTTTACAGCAATCACAAGCCATACACATGTCTATTATAAAGTCAAGATCGGTATAGCCGTACTACGCATTTATCACATTTATTTTCACATATATTGGCATATATCTGGGCTTTTATACTTAAGTCCAATCCCGACATATTTACTATAAACAAGTTATTAATCATCACAATTTACTATAAAAAACCATTAAAAAGAGGAATAAACTCATGATTATGTCACACTTATCTAATCTAACCGGCGAAATCACTGTTCCCGGCGACAAATCCATTTCTCACAGAAGTATTATGCTAGGAGCCTTAGCCGATGGGATCACCGAGGTAACCGGCTTTCTTCAGGGAGCAGATTGCCTGTCTTCAATATCCTGTTTTGAAAAGATGGGAATAATGATTGAAAACGATCAGAAAACTAGCACCGTTAAAATACACGGTAATGGTCTGCGCGGACTCAAACGTCCATCAGAAACACTTGACGTCGGCAATAGCGGAACGACAACCAGATTGATGTCAGGTATTTTAGCAGCCCAGAATTTCTCTTCAACAATTGACGGCGACTCTTCTATAAGAAAGCGTCCGATGGGAAGGATAATGACTCCACTATCGCAAATGGGAGCAGAATTTGAGTCACTTGAAAACGACAAATGTGCTCCGTTTATTATTCACGGAAAAAAGCTTCACGGGATCAACTATGAATCTCCGGTAGCCTCGGCACAGGTTAAATCTGCAATCCTTCTTGCAGGATTATTTGCCGAAGGACAAACCACAGTTACCGAACCTGCTCTATCGAGAAATCACACAGAGCTGATGTTTGAAGAATTTGGAGTCGATATCAGGATAAGTAATAGCGGAAAGACATCTACTGTATCCCCTGCATCAAAGCTTTCAGCTCAACATATAAGCGTTCCCGGAGATATCTCTTCGGCCGCCTATTTCATATGTGCCGGACTAATAACACCTAATTCAGAGATAACGATCAAAAATGTGGGAATCAATCCTACAAGAGACGGAATACTTACAGTGTGCAAGATGATGGGCGCAAATATAAGCCTTACCAATATAAAGAATGATGTCGGTGAACCTGTAGCAGATATTACAGTATCCTCAAGCACATTACACGGTTGTGTTATCGAAGGGGATATCATTCCTAAGCTTATCGATGAGATTCCAATAATCGCAGTAATGGCTGCTTTTGCAGAAGGGCAAACAATAATAAAGGATGCACAGGAATTAAAGGTAAAGGAATCAAACAGAATCGATGTTATGTCAACTAATCTTTCAGCAATGGGCGTCGATGTAACTCCTACAGATGACGGAATGATAATCAATGGCGGCAAGCCGCTTCATGGGGCAACCATTGATTCAAAGCTTGACCACAGAATAGCCATGAGCTTTGCCATTGCAGGCGGTCTTGCAGACGGAGATACCGACATACTAGGTGCCGAATGCGTCAATATTTCGTATCCAACCTTTTACGAGGATTTATTACGACTTAACTCATAAATCCAAGACCCGCTCCATATATTATAAAATTATTTAATTCATTCTAATAGAAATAAAGCAGAGGATCATATCCCCTGCTTTATTTCTTCACCGTTCTATACCTCTGCTTCTTGAGCGCCTTAGGTTTGTACTGCTCGTCACCCGTTTCCGCATAAAGTATAAAAATCATTAATATCTACTTATATATAAACATAGCATCCCCGAAGGAGAAAAACCGATACTTCTCTTCCACAGCTACCTCATACGCATGTAACATATTCTCTCTTGATGAAAATGCAGATACAAGCATTAGCAGTGTTGACTCAGGCAGGTGAAAGTTCGTAATAAGGCAATCCACAACCTTAAACTTATAACCGGGATATATGAATATATCCGTCCACCCGCTTGCAGCCCTGACAAAGCCGTTCTCATCGGCTACCGACTCCAAAGTTCTCGTACTTGTAGTACCCACGGATATAATACGATTACCCCTTTGTCTTGCTGCATTTATCTTGTCAGCCTCCTCCTGCTCAACAACATAGAATTCCGAATGCATATGATGCTCCAATATATTATCTGTTTTTACAGGACGAAATGTTCCAAGACCTACATGCAGGGTTACATGCGCTATCTCAACTCCCTTTTCTTTCAGCTGTGCTAACAGCTCCTCCGTAAAATGAAGTCCGGCAGTAGGCGCTGCCGCAGATCCGTCATGTTTGGCATAAACAGTCTGATAGCGGTTTCTGTCTTTAAGTTTATGTGTTATATAAGGAGGTAGCGGCATCTGCCCGAGCTTGTCTAAAAGCTCCTCCCAGATTCCGTCATATTCAAAACGTATAAGCCGGTTTCCCTCTTCAACTATATCTATGACCTCTCCAACAAGCAAGCCATCGCCAAAAGATATTCTTGCACCAACCCTTGCTTTCTTACCGGGCTTTACAAGAGTCTCCCATACTTTTTCCTCTTTACGCTTTAAGAGAAGCACCTCTATCGAAGCACCGGTATCCTCTTTAACACCCATTAAGCGCGCCGGAATAACCTTTGTATCATTTATCACAAGGCAGTCGCCCGGGTTAACATAATCTACTATATCATAGAAATGCTTATGATCGATAGAACCGTCCTCACGTCCCACAAGCATGAGACGTGAATCACTTCTTTTTTCAAGTGGATCCTGTGCTATCAGTTCCTGCGGAAGATCATAATAAAAATCTGATAATTTCATTATTAACTCCTAAGCTCGATTCCCAAATCCTTTAGTGCTGAAAGTACCTTTTCAACCGCCTTATCAACCTCTGCCGACTCAAGATTTCTGTCCTTTGCCCTGAAAATCAACGAGAACGCAACGGATTTCTTGCCCTCGCCTACCTGTTCACCCTCATATACATCAAAGAGTTCACAGCTTTCAAGAATCTTACCGGCATTTTTGGCAATAACATGCTCGATCTGTCCAACAAACAGGCTCTTATCCATTACCATAGACAAATCTCTTGTACTTGCAGGGAACTTGGCAATTCCCTCATATTTTCTGTCAAATGTTGAGATCATAGTGAGAACTTCCATATTAAGAACAGCAACATAAGCATCTGTCTTGATATTATAATTGTCTCCAACCTCAGGATGAACCTGTCCTAAGAAACCAAGATCAAGCTTACCCTTCATAATACGAGCCTGTCGTCCCGGATGAAGGAAGCATATATCATTACACGGCTCACATTCTGCACCATTTACTCCCAACTTCTCAAGCAATTCTTCAACAACACCCTTAAGATCAAAGAAATCTCCTTCACCATACATTCCAAGTGTAAGTCTCATCTTCTCTTCAGGAAGCTCTGTAAGCGGAAGTGCCTTAGGAATATAAATGTTGCCAAGCTCATATAATCTTGCAGCTTTATTTCTTCTATTGTAATTGGTTGCAAGTGATGTAAGCATACCATTCAAGGATACTGTTCTCATTATAGAGAAATCCTCACCAAGCGGATTACTGATAACTATCGCCTGTCTTTCCTTCGCGTCAGCCGGGAATAAGAGCTTATCAAATACCTTAGGACTCTCAAATGAATATGTCATACCACCCGAAAATCCGTTTCTCTCACAGATTTCCCTTGCCACATCATCTACTCTCTGATTAAACGGTTTCTTACCGACTGTTGCCTCTCCCTTAGGAAGCGACACAGGAATATTGTCATATCCATAGAATCTTGCAACCTCTTCTGCAAGATCAGCCATACAAGAAAGATCCTGACGGAAGGTAGGTATTGTAAGCGTATTATCAGCTTCATTATATTTAAGCTCTAACTTCTCAAATATCTTTAACATCTCATCCTTTGATATGTCAGTTCCCAAAAGACTGTTATATCTGTCAGGCTCAAACGGAAGAATCTTTTCCTTAACAGGATTCGGATAAACATCTACCACGCCGCCAACAACGTCTCCGCATCCCATTTCTTCAACCAATTGACAGGCTCTGTTGATCGCATCAATTGCATTATTAGGATCAAGTCCCTTAGTAAACTTAAATGATGAGTCCGTCGAAAGACCGATTCTCTTTGAAGAAAGTCTAATATTGGTTCCATCAAAGCATGCTGACTCAAAAAGTACGGTCTTAACATTATCAGTTATCATGGAATTCTCTCCACCCATGATTCCTGCGATAGCAACCGATTTCTCGCCATCATTTATCATAAGCACATCCGAATCTAACTGTCTCTCCTGTCCGTCTAATGTAACAAATTTGTCACCGTCCTTGGCACGCTTTACGATGATCTCATTTCCCGCAATTGTAGAAAGATCAAATGCATGCATAGGCTGACCGTACTCTTCCATTACATAGTTTGTTATATCGACAAGGTTATTGATTGAGCGGATTCCCATAGCTCTAAGTCTGTCCTGCATCCATTTTGGACTTGGGCCGATCTTAATATTCTCAACCACTCGTGCACAATATCTCTTGCAGAGTTCTTCGTCTTCAACGGTCACCTTTATAAAATCATTTACATCCTTATCATTTCCTGTCTCCTTAATCTCCGGTGCATAAAACGGCTTATTAAAGGTCGCCGCAGCTTCTCTGGCCATACCGATCATAGAAAAGCAGTCAACTCGGTTTGATGTGATCTCATATTCTACAATGGTATCATCAAGTCCAAGTGCATGTATAGCATCATCTCCGGGTTTTACTCCCGAATCCTCCGGAAATACATAAACTCCGTCTTCAGGCGCCTCAGGATAGAATTCTCTTGATGAACCCAGCTCCTCAATTCCGCACATCATACCGTTGCTCTCGACACCACGAAGCTTTCCCTTTTTAATATCAATTCCATCAGGATATTCTTTATCGTCACCATGAGCAGCAGCAACCTTACCACCGTCAAGAACAAGAGGAATCAAATCTCCTTCCTTAACATTCTTAGCACCTGTAACGATCTGCAGCTTCTCTGCTCCGACATTAACCTGACATACTACCAGCTTGTCTGCATCAGGATGCTTCTCCATACTTTCAATCTTACCAACCACAATATTCTTAAGATTCTTGTCTTTCTTTTCATAACCTTCAACATGTGATCCTGAAAGAGTCATCTTATCAACAAATTCCTGTACATCCACGTTAAGATCAGGGACATACGCTTTAATCCAAGAAATTGGTGTATTCATATTCTATATTCCTTTCATTTATAATAATATAAGTGGCTTATCACTTTGTTATAAGTCAAACTCGTAAGCACGCACCTTCGGCGCTACCTCACCTGCCAAAAACAGGCAGCTTGCGCGCTTAAAACTGTTTTAAGAATCTTGTATCGTTTTCGTAAAGCAGACGCATATCATCTATCTCATACTTAAGAAGTGTCACACGCTCAAGTCCTATACCAAACGCAAAGCCCTGATATTCATTCTTATCTATTCCGCACATATCAAGTACATTTGGATGAACCATACCACAACCAAGTATCTCTATCCAGCCGCTTCCCTTACACATACGGCAGCCCTTTCCACCGCACTTAAAACATGTTATGTCAACCTCTGCTGAGGGCTCTGTAAATGGGAAATGATGAGGACGGAATTTAACCTTGGTCTTCTCACCAAAGAATTCCTTTGCAAACTGCTCAAGAGTTCCCTTAAGATCTGCAAATGTAATTCCTTTATCGATTACCAGTCCCTCTAACTGATGAAATGAAGGAGAATGAGTAGCATCAACCTCATCAGCCCTGAACACTCTTCCCGGAGAGATCATTCTTATAGGAAGCTTGCCTTTTTCCATAACTCTTGCCTGAACAGGAGATGTCTGGGTTCTAAGCAGTATATCCTTTGTTATATAAAATGTATCCTGTTCATCCTTTGCCGGATGATTAGCCGGAATATTGAGAAGTTCAAAGTTATATCTGTCGTACTCTACCTCCGGACCGTCAACAACCTCATATCCCATACCGATAAACACGCGTTCCAGATCCTCTAACGCTATCTGGTTAGGATGTCTGTGACCTCTTAAACCTCTTCTTCCCGGTAGTGTAACATCAATAGTCTCTCTTTTCATTTTTTCAGTTCTTAACTGTCTTGTAAGCTTAGTTTTTTCCTGCTCAAGACGATCTTCAATTAAAGCTCTGGCCTCATTTACCATCTGTCCAACCTTAGGTCTGTCTTCCGGAGCAACGTCCTTCATGGACTTAAGCACTGCAGTAAGCTCACCCTTTTTTCCAAGAACAGCCACTTTAATATCATTGAGACTGTCAAGATCACCGGCACCCTCAATACGAGCAAGTGCCCCAGCTTTGATTGCTTCCAATTTCTCTTTCATTATTTATCTCCTTTTCATTGTTTTTGAAATTGTAATTTTTTAGTTAGAATAAATAGTAGTAAGCGACTCTTAAACGCCCAAACGGTATCACGAAATAATCAACATCTCTTTCGTAAATTGCGCCTCGTAAGCAATTTTTTCTTTAGATAAATAAAGTTCCAACAAAAAAGAAAAGCAGCCTCATCCACAAGGGACGAGCTGCTCGCGTTACCACCCTAATTCCGAAGCTATGATGCCAACACCACACAAAAGGCTCTCAAATGCTCCGACTCTCAATAATACTGTAACGTGTATTACCCGTTAAAACCTACCCGTTCTCAATGATCCATTCTTAATAAACATACCGTACATAGCAAATAGCGTATCTCACCGCAAGTATCACTCATACGAATCTTAAATCAAAACCGGATCACTATGAATTTCAGTTTTAAAGACTCCGGTGTGAAATTAAAATGTTGTTAAAACCGGGAAAACTTTCAGCCTTTGATTCTCCCTCTCTGATGCCTTCCAACATTCTTTTGCACCATCACAGTCAAAAACTATTAACAAATGTCTGCTTCGCAGCCGCTTGTTTTTTTCTATTAGGATTCATTTTAACATTTTTTTGACTCGTGTCAAGTATCCTTTTGAATAGAAGTAATTAAACATTGCTCCTATAAGAAGAAAATAC
>OMSZ01000326.1 GCA_900313855.1 uncultured Eubacteriales bacterium | reverse complement strand
CCGTCGTTATAAAGAGCTTGTTGAAAAGGGCGAGCCTGCGGATTATGATAAGATTAAGGCTGATATTATCGAAAGAGATGAACGCGACATGAACAGAGAGATTGCGCCTCTTAAACAGGCTGATGATGCTTATCTTGTAGACAGCTCTGATATGACTATTGATGAGGTTGTTTCTGAGATATTATCTCATGTGTGAATGTCAGATATTATAGCAAACGGCAAATTATTTTGTCGTTCACGATAAATATTGAGTTTATTGTCGTAATGATGAAAAAGATATTGAGTTTTATTAGAATAAATGAATTAATTCATACAACATCAGGATTGGAGATAAGTGCGAATGGAAGTTATACTTGCGAAAACTGCAGGTTTTTGTTTCGGAGTTAAACGTGCTGTTGACACGGTATATGAACAGACAGGCAAAGGTAATGTTTATACATATGGTCCGATAATTCACAACGAAGAGGTTGTAAAGGATCTTGAGTCTAAGGGCGTTAAGATTCTTAATAGTGAGGAAGAGCTCAAAGCTCTTGATAAAGGAACTGTTGTTATCAGGTCTCACGGCGTTGACAGACATATATATGACATTATAAATGAGAAAAAACTTGAGCTTGTAGATGCTACCTGTCCCTTTGTTAAGAAAATACATAATATTGTCGATAAAGATAGCAGGGAAGGTAGACAGATTGTTATTATCGGAAGCAGAGAGCATCCTGAGGTACAGGCTATATGCGGATGGTGTAACAGTAACCCGGTTGTTTTGGAGAATGTTGATGACGCAAAAAGATTTGAAGTCGATTCCAAAACGGAATTATCTATAGTTGCCCAGACAACATTTAATCATAATAATTTCAATAAGATAGTTGAAATTTTTAATGAAAAAGGTTATAATATAACCGTTTATAACACTATCTGTAATGCGACTGCGGTGAGACAGAAAGAAGCTGCAGAGATAGCAAGTCAGGTAGATGCTATGATTGTCATTGGCGGGAGAAACAGTTCTAATACACAAAAGCTGTATGACATTAGCAAAAAAGAATGTGCAAATACTTACTATATTCAGACACTCGATGACTTGGATTTGGCTACTTTGGAATCCGTTGATAGGGTAGGTATTACAGCAGGGGCGTCTACCCCACATCATATTATTAAGGAGGTTCATGGTAGCATGGCAGACGAATTTGGAAAAATGTTAGAAGACAGTTTTGCGGAGGATAACAGAATCAGTCCCGGCAAGATTGTAAAGGGTACGGTTATTGATGTTAAGGATGATGAGATAATTCTTAACATTAACTACAAAGCAGATGGAATTATTACTAAGAATGAGTTCTCTAATGATCCTAATGTATCTCTTAAGGATAAGGTTCATGTTGATGATGAGATCGAGGCTAAGGTAATTAAGACTAATGATGGTGACGGCCAGGTTCTTCTTTCGGTTAAGCGAGTAGCTGCAGAGAAGGCTAATGAGGAATTAGAGGCAGCATTTAATAATGAAGAGGTTCTTAAGGGAGTTGTTACTCAGGTAGTTGACGGTGGTCTTGGTGTTACTGTTGGCGAGGCAAGAGTATTCATTCCTGCAAGTCTTGTTTCTGATACTTACGAGAAAGACCTTTCAAAATATAAGGATCAGGAGATTGAGTTCAAGCTTACTGAGTTCAATCCGAGAAAGAGAAGAATAATAGGTAACCGCAAGGTACTTATTGAAGCTGAGAAGAAAGCAGCTAAGGAAGCATTATTCGCAAGGATCAATGTTGGTGATGTAGTTGAAGGATCAGTTAAGAATGTTACAGATTTCGGTGCATTCATTGATCTTGGCGGAGCTGACGGACTTCTTCATATTTCAGAGATGTCTTGGGGACGTGTAGACAGCCCTAAGAAATTATTCAAGGTTGGCGATAATGTTAAGGCATTTATCAAGGATATTAATGGAGAGAAGATCGCTCTTTCACTTAAGTTTGAGGATTCTAATCCATGGCTTACAGCAGCAGAGAAATATGCAATCGGTAATGTTGTAACCGGACGTGTTGCAAGAATGACAGATTTTGGCGCATTTGTTGAGTTAGAGCCGGGAGTTGATGCCCTGCTTCATGTTTCTCAGATTTCAAGAGAGAGAATTGAGAAGCCTTCAAGTGTACTTTCTGTTGGTCAGGAGGTTGAGGTTAAGGTTGTTGATATCAAACCAGAGGACAGAAAGATAAGTCTTAGTATGAAGGCACTTCTTCCTGAGATAGAGACACCGGCTGAAGAAGAGAACGAGGATGCTTATGTTGATGAAGCTCCTGCAGATGAAGCTGCTGAAGCTGCAGTTGAGGAGACAGTTGAGGAAGCACCTGTTAAAGAAGAAGCTGAGGAAGCTGTTGAGGAGACGCCTGCTGCAGAAGAGGCTCCGGCTGAGGAAGAGTAATATATTATTTTTTCAATGAATATTTATCTATGCCCCGTCTTTTTATAAGATGGGGCATTTATGAAATGGAAATAGTATCAGAATATGAAATTGTATTTGTTGTTTAGTTTGGCTATTAGCATCAATAATATCTTTAATTGTAGAAAGGAATACATATAATGGCATACGATTACGAGAATTTCAAACATGATGTGTATAAGCTTACAGATATTAATCTTTCGTTATACAAAGAAAGACAGATGAAACGAAGAATAGAATCACTCATTGCAAGAAAAGGACATAAGGATTTTGAGAGCTTTTATAAGGCTATGAGAACAGATAATGAGCTGCTTCGCTCATTTATCAGCTATCTTACAATTAATGTATCTGAGTTTTACAGAAATCCTGCTCAATGGGAGCTGTTTGAGAAGAAAATGATCCCTTATCTCGAGAAGAATTTCGGAAGAAGGCTTAATATATGGAGTGCGGCATGTTCAACCGGAGATGAACCGTATACTATTGCAATGATTCTTTCTAAATATTATCCTCTTAATCAAATTAAGATATTAGCAACAGATATCGATGAGGATGTTATCGCATTTGCCAAGGAAGGTGTATATTCTGCCAAGAGTGTTGCGGGATTGCCAAAGGATCTTCTTTCTAAGCATTTTACCAAAGATGGCAATAGTTATGCTATCAACGATGATATCAAAAAATGCGTTGAGTTTAAAAAGCATAATCTTTTAAAGGACAGATATCCTATGAATATGCACATGATAGTATGTCGTAATGTTGTAATATACTTTACTGATGAGGCTAAGGATAATGTGTATACTAATTTCCATAATACACTGGTTAAAGAAGGTATTCTGTTTATAGGTAATACTGAACAGATCGTTCACGCCAAAGAGATTGGTTTTGGTTCGATGGATTCGTTCTTCTACGTTAAGAATTGATATGTGATAACAACAGATTTATGTTATCAACAGATGGGTATTAACTGAAAAGACACATTAAGAATTGAGCTATTGAAAGATATCATAATATCTTATAAATGAAAATGAAATCGGGCAGTCTGAGATTGTTATTTACTACAATCTTATGACTGCCTTTACATTTGTTTGATAATTGCTTTAGTATACTCTATCCGGTTTTCTTCATTATCATTAATAAGAGAATCAATAGTTCTATAAATGATGCGGCTGTTGTGATCTTCGCAAAAGGCTTCTGAATAAGATTTATCCGGACATATTATAAAGTTATCCTCTTTTTTGACATAGCAGTTTTCTTTTTTAGCTTTAATCCGGTTATCTGAATCAACGTAATTGGAAACACTTTTATGAACAGCCATATCTTCAAGTGGAAGATAATAATAATTCCTGTAATCTTTAAAGAAATGCTTCATAACTCCTGATTTTACAGGTATTATAACTGTTCCGGCATTGCTGCAGGCATTTATATAAATTCCATTTTTGTCTGTGTAAGAAAGTCTTTTAGGCAGGCGGCATTTATCAAGTAATTCAAACTCTATAACAAGCTTTTTCTCATTGGTATCATGAAAGATGTTATTAATTCTGATATCAGGCTTTTCAAGTAAAGCTCGAAAGCTTAATATATTGCATACCTTTGGTAAGCCTAGAATATCATCATGATTATGCAAAAGAAGTAAATGTTCCTTCTCATCATCCGGTCTTGCGACATAGCGCTGATATACGTTTATAAGATCTCCTCCGGTCATGTTATCCTTACGCTCAACATTAAGAAATCTTTCAATAGTAACAAGCTTCATATTATCAAGCATAAGGTATTTTTTGTAAGCTCTTATATCCTTGAAAACGTCAATCCCGATCAATGAGTCAAGGTTTTGGGTAGATATTGAATGCTTTGCGGCTTTTTCGTGAATATAAGGAATATCAAAGGTTGTTCCGTTAAAATGTATCAGATGCGAGAAGCTTATACAGAATTCATCAAAGGCTGTTATTAATTCCTTTTCTGAATATCCGTCCTCATTAAACCATTGCCGGATGTGTATTGTATCATTATCAAACCACAGAGCGCCTATCAGATAAAGCGTGGAATTTCTGGCAGAAAGACCGGTGGTTTCTATGTCAAAGTACAGGTAATGCGAAAGATCATTGTCAATGAAGAATCTGTCGTAATACCCGGCTTGTATATCGTTGTATTCATAATCATATATTCTCATATTGTTTTCCTCTTTTTATACTAAGAAACCGTTATAAACTCGACATTCACAAGCCGCGAACCATGTGCAAGGCCACATGCCGCAACTTTGTTGCTCCTGTCCGTGGCAGTTAGTGGAGTTCCTATAAGCTGATTTCCACAATATAATGTGTTTTATAAAAAATATAATAGCATATTTTGAATAAATATGATATACTATTTGCGAATTTGTTTTTAGGTGTTACTATTCACATTCAAACTAAGTTAGGAATAGTAAGCTTTAAGGTTTGTTTTTTGTTAATATTTTGGTGAGGTAATAGTAATGATTGGATATGTTAAGGGAACTGTGGAAGGAATATTTGACGATTATATTTTGGTAGAGAATAACGGTATTGGATATCGAATATTTACTTCAGGTAAAGCCTTGTCAGAAATAACAGCAATGCATCAGAATATTAAGCTATTTACATATATGTATGTGAGAGAGGATGAGATTTCTCTCTACGGTTTCCCTAATAAAGATGAGATGGATACCTTTAAGCTTCTTATATCGGTTAACGGTATTGGTCCGAAGGTTGCATTATCAATTCTTTCTACTTTATCGGTTAAGGATCTTTCTATGGCAGTTATGATGGGAGATACCAAAGCTGTTTCAAAGGCTAACGGAGTAGGAGCAAAGGTTGCAAACAGACTTATTATGGAGCTTAAGGACAAACTGAAATTTGATGATTATCTTAATTTAGATGACGGTATGGGGAATGATATCGGTATTAATTCGGAAACCTCTTCTAAGAGCAGTAATGTTTCAGATACAGTGCTGGCGCTCGTAAGCCTTGGATATTCGGAATTTGAAGCGATGAAAGCGATCAAACAGGTTCAGGGCGCGGAGGATATGGATTCGGACAAGCTTCTTAAGGCTGCTCTTAAAAAGATATTTTGATCATACAGATTATATCAATGTTTTAATTGCATTTTTAATAAGATAAGGAATAATTATGGAAGACAGAATTATCAGTACGCAGATATTACCGGAGGATGTGAAGATTGAGAACAATCTACGTCCGACAATGCTAAAGGATTATATAGGACAGGAAAAAGCCAAGAAGAATCTTAAGGTTTTTATTGAGGCTGCTAAGAAACGAGGAGAATCATTAGATCATGTATTGCTCTATGGACCGCCGGGACTTGGCAAGACAACCATGGCTTCGATCATAGCCAATGAGATGGAGAGTAATCTTAAGATAACTTCAGGTCCCGCCATAGAGAAACCGGGAGAGCTTGCGGCAATTCTTAATAATCTCAATGAGCATGACGTTCTTTTCATTGATGAGATTCACAGACTTAACCGTCAGGTTGAGGAGGTTTTGTATCCTGCAATGGAGGATTTTGCGATAGATATAATGATAGGTAAGGGGCAGGCGGCAAGAAGCATAAGGCTTGAGCTTCCGCATTTTACCCTGGTGGGTGCGACCACAAGAGCAGGAATGCTTACGGCACCGCTTCGTGACAGATTTGGTGTGGTTAACAGGTTGGAATTCTATTCTAAGGAAGAGCTTGCAAAGATAGTAACAAGATCAGCAGAAGTTCTTAATATTCCGATCGATAAGGATGGGGCGTTAGAGATAGCAAGACGTTCAAGAGGAACACCGCGTCTGGCTAACAGACTTTTGAAGCGTGTGCGTGATTTTGCTGAGGTTTCCTATGGTGGAGTGATCGATAAGGAGGTTGCCAATAAAGCTTTAGACAGATTAGAGGTCGATTCCTTCGGACTTGATCAGATTGATAGGAATATAATTCTAACAATTATAGAGAAGTTTTCCGGAAAGCCTGTAGGACTTGATACATTAGCTGCGGCTATCGGTGAGGATCCCGGAACTATAGAAGAGGTTTATGAACCGTATCTTATTAAGAATGGACTTCTTGCAAGGACACCGAAGGGAAGAACTGCAACGGATCTGGCATATAAGCATTTTGGTATAGATAAGCATATTAGTTAAAAGTATTTTACAAGGAGGAAACAATGATGGATGGGAAGAATGATATTGCTGTAGTTATTAACGGAAGGATATATAATCTGAGTGGATATGAGGATACTGAATATCTTCAGGAGGTTGCCAATTACATGAATTCCAAGATTGCGGAATGTAAGGCAAGCGATGGATTTAGAAGAATGAGTCCGGAGTATCAGAATATACTTTTGGCTATCAATATTGCCGATGATTATTTTAAAGCTAAGAATCAGACAGGACAGTTAGCGGCTGCAGATGATGAAAAGGAAAAACAGATTTATGATCTCAGACATGAGGTTATTGAGACACAGATCAAATATGAGTCATCTTTGCGTTTAGTTGAGGAATATAAGGAACAGGTTAATGCTCTTTCAAGAAAGATAATACAGTTAGAGGCAGAAAAGGCTCGTGAGGTGTAGAATTAATAATATGAAGAAACCTGAAATATTGGCACCTGCAGGTTCTATGCAGGCGCTTCATGCGGCGGTAAATGCAGGAGCGGATGCGGTATACCTTGGAGGTTCGCGCTTTGGTGCGCGTGCCTATGCAGGTAATTTTGATGAAAATGAATTATTGGAAGGGATTGAGTTCTCTCATTTACATGGTGTTAAGGTGTATCTTACCGTTAACACCTTATTTCGTAATGAGGAAATTGAAGAATTATATGATTATCTTCTTCCGTATTATAAAGCGGGTCTTGATGCGGTTATCGTTCAGGATTTTGGGGTTATGTGCTTTATACATACTCATTTTCCCAATCTGCCGATTCATGCCTCTACTCAGATGACAATTACAACACCGT
>OMSZ01000318.1 GCA_900313855.1 uncultured Eubacteriales bacterium | reverse complement strand
TGCTGCGATCAAAACTACCCTCGGAGAGACGGATTTCTTTAGAAGGGTCTTGGATTATCTTAAGGTATCGGTAAGAAGAAGCGGAAAGGAATATTCCGGTATTTACAAAGAGTATCTATCTGATAACAGGGAGCGTTTTACAGGTGGTCTTGAGCTGAACAGGGATTATTATAATACAGTTGGAAAGCCTATGCTTTTGGAAAAATATTCTGATATCTTTACGAAGCTGACGATAGGGATGATCGGTGAAGGAAGTGATTGCTTTGGCTTTGACGATCAGCTTTCAATGGATCATGACTGGGGACCGGGATTTTATATATGGCTTGAGGATGATCTGTATAAGTCAGTTGGTGATCGGTTAGAGAAGGACTATGAATTGCTTCCGCAAGAGTTTATGGGGCATAAAAGGATTAATACAGTACACGGGAAAAGACGTGTAGGTGTATGCAGCGTCGGAGATTTCTGCAGATATTATTTGGGTGACATTGCATATGAACAATGGATAACAAAGGGGCATATATCTTCTGATAATATGTTATCTATTCCTATGTACAGACTTGCTGCTTTTTGTAATGGTGAGATCTTTGAAGCAGGGGATGATAGTACATTATGTAAACTGAGAGATTATATTAATAATTACTATGATGCTTCAGCAGCTACAAGACTGTTATGTCAGGCATTGGCAGAATTCGGACAGAATGCCCAGTATAACTATCCGAGAATGAAGAAAAGAGGAGATAATACAGTTGCAATGCAGTTGTTATTCAGAGGTTTGAATAAAGCGCTTATTGCAGCATATATTCTTAATAGGCAGTATGCTCCTCATGATAAATGGTTAATGAAAGGAACAGGGAAGTTTACTGTATTGAAAGATCTTCCCGAATTGATTTCCGATATATCGGTTAAGGCGGCTAAGACTTATATAGAGGATATTGAAGGTGCCTCAAAGGATATTAAAGATAAAGACATACAAACGGTCGAGGTTTTGGTCGAACAGCTTGCCAATATGCTTTTGACTGAAGCGTTAAAACAGAATTATATAGGTAATGCTAAACTTATTTCTGTATCGGGTAAAAGTGGATTATTTATTGATTCATATCTCGAGCATTATACATCTGATATGATGTTTAGAGCAAAGTATCTTACAATGTCTCATGATGAACTGGTAGAGGATATAGCAAGGATGGAGTTTGCTGCGTTCGATCTGGTTAAGAATGAGGGTGGAAGGGCTGAATGTCAGGATGACTGGTATACATTCCATATAATGCGTGCAAGTCAGTATACTACATGGACAGATGAGATGTTAGTTCAATATGCTGTTGACTTTTCACTCTCAATGGAGAGTGGCTGGAATCCTATTATGGAGAAATACGGTCGTATGGAAGAAAGTACATCACCCAAAGAGTGGGATGAGATTAAAGACCGGTTTCCTGTTATTCCTCCGGAAAAGAAACAGATCATGGAGGAGATAATTAAGATACAGGTTGGATGGATGGAACAATTTGCAAAGGAATATCCTGGACTTGCAAGCCATGCAAGAAGAATACACACCAGTGAAGATATGCCTTGGGATACCTCGTATGAGACGTATCTTCGTGGAGAGATGGGAACATATAGTGATAAGATGTTAAAGCTATATGGTCAGTTTATAGTTGGAATAGTTAAAGAGGGAGATAATCTGGCATATCGTATTATGAATGAGACTGTGCATATGTATGGTTATTCAAGCTTTGAAGAGGCTATGAACAAAATTTGATTATCATAAAATGGGGACAAGATTTTTTTATTGATCATGGGAAAAAAGAAACGAACTAATAATTTTGCAATGCAGGCAACGATTTTGGCTGCTGCCAGTATTGTGTCCAAGTTAATAGGTATGATATATAATATCCCGTTTGCCAATTTGTTAGAGGAGGAAGGCAATGGATATTATGGCAAAGCACAGACGGTTTACTATCTTATTTTGCTGATCGCTACATTTTCGATACCCCAGGCGGTTTCGAAGATTATGGCCGAGAAGATAGAAAAGGGTGAATACAGGAATGTTAAACGGATTTTTGATGTATCTATGCTTTATGTTCTGATCGTAGGACTTATCGCAGCAGGAATAACATTCTTCGGAGCACCGCAGTTTGTGTCTCCAAGTGCTGTGTTATCATTAAGAGTTCTTGCACCTACGTTATTCCTGTCGGGTTTTGCAAGTGTTTACAGAGGATATTATCAGGCTTATGGTAATATGGTGCCTACATCTGTTTCTCAGGTAATAGAACAGATTTTTAATGCTTTTTTCAGTATTGCCATGGCTGTTTTGTTCATGAATATAGCGGTTAGCATTGGTAAGGCAGACTGCAGGCAGATGTATGGCGCAGCGGGAGGAACGGTAGGTACCGGAGCGGGTGTTCTTTCCGGTCTTATATATATGGCTATTATTTATAACAGGGATAAGAGTGAACTTAGAGAACGGATGAATTCGGATACCACAGGCAGTATCATGACATATAAGGAGGCCTTTAAGACACTTCTTATGATAGCAACACCGATAATATTCAGTTCCTTTATATATAATGTTAACGGAACCTTGGATATGAAGCTCCATGAAGCCATTATGAAATCTCATGGATACACGGAGCAGTATTATAGCGCTCAATACGGATTGTATAGCAGATATTATCTGGTTCTTGCTAATATTCCTATTGCTATGGCTTCAGCTGTTTCTTCAACCGTTATTCCGAGGGTTTCTGCAAACCATGCGGCGGGGGATATTGCAGGGTGCAGGAAAAGTATTTCAAAAGCGCTGCAGCTGACAATGGTTCTTACAATTCCGTGTGCTATCGGTTTCATGACCTTAGGAAGACCTATTATAAGCTTACTTTATCCAAGACTTACTGAAAAGAGTGTTCAGACAGCGGCTGAATTGCTGCTGTTTGGTGGAGTATCGATTATCTTTTATGGTTTTTCAAGTGTTCTTAATGGTGTGCTGCAAGGTGTTGGCAGGGTGAATTTCCCGGTTGTTTCAGCTTCGGTTGCATTAGTGTTTCATATTATTTTGCTGTATATTTTACTGGAGTATACTGATTTGGGTACGCTTTCGTTTATAGCGGCAACTCTGTTATATGTATTGATAATTGTAGGAATGAATTATTGGAATATCAAAAAACACCTCCAATACTCTATTGATTGGAAGAATGTGATAGTAATGCCGCTTGTGTCTGCGGTTATAATGGGTGTGGTTGCTTTATCAGTTTACTTTATATTCACATTTATCTTATCAAATGCGTTTGGCGAGTATATACGAAGTGGTATTGCGGTAATCGCTGCAATAATAATTGCTGCAATTACTTATTTTGTCAGTCTTCTTAGGTTTGGCGGATATACCGAAGAGATGCTGCTTGCATTTCCAAAAGGAGCTGCAGTTGCGAGAATAGCTAAGAAATTTCATATCATAAAGGAATAAAAGCAGAAAGGAGAAGGTTTTATGAAATTAACTTTTATCGGTGCAGATCATGAGGTTACGGGTAGTTGTCATTGCCTGCAGGGGGCGGGTAAGAATATTCTGATCGATTGTGGTATGGAGCAGGGGGAGGATGTGTACGAGAATCAGGAGCTTCCGATGAATCCTGCTGAGGTTGATTATGTATTTTTAACGCATGCTCATATTGATCACTCGGGTTTATTGCCGTTGATATATGCAAGGGGCTTTAGAGGCAGCGTATATACAACAAAGGCAACTACAGATCTTTGCAGTATTATGCTTCGTGACAGTGCTCATATACAGGAATTTGAAGCAGAGTGGCGCAATCGTAAAGCAAAACGTGCAGGCGGCGAGGAGTATGTACCATTATACAGCATGGACGATGCGATAGGGGTTATGGAGCATTTTGTTCCGTGTGAGTATGAGGATCTTATTGAAGTATGTGAAGGTGTGAAGGTCAGATTTTCCGATGTGGGACACTTGCTCGGATCTGCAAGTATAGAGGTATGGCTTACTGAAGAGGATATAACCAAGAAGATAGTATTTTCAGGTGATATAGGCAATATTAACCAGCCGATCATTAAGAATCCGCAATATCTAAAGGAAGCTGATTATGTTGTAATGGAGTCTACTTATGGTGACAGACAGCATAAGGATGTTCCTGATTATGAAAAAGAATTGGCTAAGGTGATCAAAGAGACGTTTGACAGAGGCGGTAATCTTGTAATACCTTCATTTGCAGTCGGAAGAACACAGGAATTGCTGTATTTTATCAGAAAGATCAAACAGGATAATATGATTCCTGAATACGAAGGCTTCGATGTATATGTGGATAGTCCGTTAGCAATAGAAGCTACTAATATTTTTCATAAGAATGTTGAGAGCTGTTTTGATGATGAGGCTATTGAGCTTATCAGACAGGGAATTAATCCGATTTCATTTCCGGGACTTAAAACATCGGTTACAAGTGATGAGTCCAAATCAATCAACTTTGATATGACGCCTAAGGTTATTATTTCCGCGTCGGGAATGTGCGAGGCGGGCAGGATCAGACATCATTTAAAGCATAATCTTTGGAGAAAGGACAGTACGATTCTTTTTGTTGGATATCAGGCTCACGGAACATTAGGTCGCAGTCTGTTAGAGGGTGCACCAAGTGTAAAACTGTTTGGTGAGGAGATAGAAGTTCAGGCAAGAATTGAGAAGCTTGACGGAATAAGCGGTCATGCCGATCAGGATGGTCTGTTGAAATGGCTTCACTCATTTGATCCCAAGCCTAAGGTGTTTGTGGTTCATGGTGAAGATTCTGTATGTGAGACATTTAAGAATATGATTCAGGATGAGGGGTATGAAGCGGTTGCACCTTATTCTGGTGCCGAATTTGACCTGATCGCTAATGAATTGATATTCCAGGGAGTTACTACCAAGAAGGTTAAGATCAGTCAGAAAGCCTTCCGCGCACAGGCTATATTCGACAGGCTTGTTGCGGCAGGAAATCGACTTCTCGTTGTTATTGCCCACAATAGAGGCGGTGCCAATAAGGATCTTATCAGATTTACCGATCAGATCAATAATCTCTGTGACAGATGGGACAGATAGATTACAGATGATTTGGCAAATTACAGAATGACTGGCAGGTTACAAGTGGTATGTTAGAACACTGGTGACTTTGTAATAAAAAAGACTCGCAAAGCGAGTCTTTTTTGATTTTCTTCTATTGTTGATAATTAGTCAAGCTTATCAAGATGTGATACAGGAAGATAAACAGGAAGACCATTCTTATACAAAATATCAGGCTCACCGGTAATAAGCGGCAGCATATAATTGTATAGTTCATCGGTAATATCATTGCCGGCCTCGTTGATCCAGTTTCTAGGTATGGATTTTGCGTTGTTGGCTATCTGATCTATATCAACTTTATCAATTTCAACATTGTAAGGACTGTCAGATGTGCGCTTTAATATGAGCATACATTTTGTCAATCCTTCTTCTGAATATTGTATTGCTTTTCTGCCAAGCTCAAAGGATTCATTAATGTCGGTAAGTGATGAACTGTGTGCAGCACATCTTTGAAGAACGTTAAGCTCTATGGATCTTACTTTGATGTTGAGAGCTTCTTTGATGATATATTCTAAACATTTTCCGGTTCCTGACAATTGGAGATGTCCAAACTGGTCATTTACCGCCGCTGAGGCACTTATATACTGTCCATCTTCATTTCTGATTCCTTCGGAAACCGCAACAATGACATTATTTCTTAAGGATAACTGATGCTTGATATCGTTTATAAACTGCTCTTTGGAAAATGGTACTTCAGGGAAGTACATAAGGTGAGGAGCTGTATTGTATTCATTTCTTGCAAGAGCAGCTGAAGCCGTGAGCCATCCCGCGTCACGTCCCATGATCTCAACAATAGTTATACTTGGAACGCTGTATATAAATGTATCATGAGCTATTTCCAACATTGAGGAGGCAATATATTTCGCCGCCGAACCGTAACCGGGAGTATGATCTGTTATGCAAAGGTCGTTATCGATAGTCTTGGGAATGCCGATTATTCTGATATCGCTGTCAATCTGCCTGCCGTAATGGCTTAATTTGAGAACGGTATCCATTGAGTCGTTGCCACCTATATAGAAGAATGCACCGATATTATATTTTTTGAATTGATTAAAAATGAAAGCATAAGGAGCATCATCATCCTCGTATTCAGGAAGCTTATGCCGGCAGGAGCCAAGGTACATGGAGGGACTTGTTTTTAGTGTTTGTATGAAATCAGGTATTTCATTAACCTTATCTGAAAGGTTTATCAGGTTATCGTTAAAGATACCTAGAATTCCATATACAGATCCGTATATTGTTCCGTAATTATCATTCTCGAGTGCTGCAGATATCACTCCGGCTAAAGATGCGTTGATCGCAACTGTTGGTCCTCCGGATTGTGCTATGATTATATTTTTCTGCGACATATTAAATCCTCCGTATTTGTATTATCTTTAATGATATAAAAGCTCTTTTGAGTGACATTAAAAATGTCTGCTTTGTCACAAAAAACAACCTGTAGATATTATTAATGGGTTATTTTTAGACAAACAACTCTTATATACCATAATTGCTTACAAAATACAAGAAACATATTATAAAAAATGTATAAAAATAAGTAAAATACTTATTTTTTTCTTGTTTTTTTATGTAAAGTAGTGTATAATTTAAGTACATTCAAGGAAAGTTAATATTGTAGAACTTCTGAGGTGTTCGATAACTCTTGCTATTTTGAACCTACATTTATTTTTACGGGAGATCGATATTTATAGGTGGATGTCAAGCCTGCTTCGACTGGACGGCAGAAACGTATATGGGATTACCCACCTAGCTTGGCTAGGACTCAAAAAGCAGGAACCGGCACACTCGGTTGTTCTACTTTATTTTGTGAAAAATCAGATACTTAAGATGAAGAGCAGCATTAGGCGGGTTGTCTGTATGCTGCTTTAGCTTTGTTCATATTACAATTATGGTTGAGGAAGGAAACATGATGGGTAGAAAAGTACGGAAGGTTGGGAATACAAAACCTCATAAAAAGCATAAGGGGGCGTTTATTGCTCTGGCTATTCTGGTTTTGCTGGGTGTTACAGGAGGAGTAT
>OMSZ01000315.1 GCA_900313855.1 uncultured Eubacteriales bacterium | reverse complement strand
CAAAGTCCGTAAGTTTGGCCCCTCCTTCTCTGTCAATGATAATTGTTTCAGGGGATATATTCCGGTGAATCAGCTCCTCAGCATGTATCTTAATAAGTGATAATGCCACCGGTTCTAACAACTTTATAGTATCTTCAACCGGCAAACAACCTTTCTCTAAAATGTAATCGGAGAGAGTACATCCGCTAACAGCTTCTACTATCTGGTATGCTGTATTATTATCCTGAAACACATCATATATTCTAGTTATCCCATCAATATCACGAAATTTAGCCAGTTTTTTTGCTTCGCTTATAAATGCTTTCAAACCCTGCTCAAAAGGTACCTGAAACTCTTTTGAATATAGGTCTACATTTATCGACCCAGTCTCTCTTACAGCATATTCTAATGGAAAATATTCTTTGATAGATACCATATGTTGAAGAATCTTATCGTAACCCGAGTAAATGATACTATCCCCCCTGTATTCCTCCGAAATACCTACATAATATCGGTTTCCCAGCCATGTTCCCGGAGCAATATGATACGATTCCTTTTTTTTATCAAACGGATTTTGTCCACAATTCGGGCAATTAGATTCAACGGTTAATATCTCCTGCATACAATAAAAACATCGTTTCATTTTTATTCATTCCCCATGATTACTTGAACTTCCCATTAATAAGTCGTATATATCCATACAATAATGGTAATCAATATCGGTAATATCATAAATAGTACTGCAGCTACTTTTTGCTTTTTCTGTTTCCGTACCTTCTTTTCTTCTGAAGATATCAAAGAAACCAACTTCTTTTTTTCTAACACCTCGAGTAATTCTTCTGCACTTTCAAACCTGTCTTTTCCTTCCAACATCAACAATTTCATAATTGCATTATTAAGATAGTCCGGAATTGTCCCCTCTGAATCATCAACATAATCCTTGGGAGATTTTATATGATCATTTTTCAATCTCCCTATAGATTCTATTGGAACTACCCCCGTAAGTGCACGATAAAATGTTGCTCCTAAGGCATACAAATCTGTCCACGGTCCCTGCTCTTCTTTTGTTCTATACTGCTCAGGGGGAGCATATCCAACTTTAACAATAGTTTTTGCCACTTCATCTGTCGGTGTTTTAAGCCTTGCGGCCCCAAAATCCAACAACTTGACCTTCCCATTACTGCATAAAAAAATATTGTCAGGGCTAATATCTCTATGAAGGATATTCTCTTTGTGCAATGACATCAAAGCTTTTGCCATTGATTGCATTACCCAGAGAGAATCATTAACCGACATTTTTCCATCGTTAATATCGAGATACTGTTTTAAAGACAGACCTTCTAAATATTCCATAACAATATATGCTGTCTTATTAAGTTCATAATAGTTATATACATTCACAATGTTGTCATGTTTTGAGAATTTTGCCAAAGTCCTTGCTTCGGCCATAAAACGATACAGTCCAGCCCTATATTCCCGTTCATTTTCCCTGATACATACTTCTACTTCATTCCCGGTTTCAGATCTTCTGACCATGCCTCGCGGAAAATATTCCTTGATTGCAACAACTACATCTAACATTGTGTCATATGCTTTGTATATAATCCCGAAACCACCGCAACCTAATGCCACACCTACATAATAGCGATCAAGAAGCATCATTCCCGCTGCAAGATAATTACTGTTATTATCTTTTGTAGTAGCAATATTGCCGCAATGAGGACACACTTCATATTCACTTGGATACTCTTTCAAACAGCGATAACAACGCAATTAATCTTTTCCTCTGACTATCTATGTAATTTAAAATATCTTTGTTTCAATTATTATTACCATAATGATCATTTACAAAAATATATTATGAGAAGTACTTTATACAATTTCATAATCTCGAAAACTATGTTTTCTCGTTATCTTATCGGGTGAAAGTAAAGTCTGCGCTACGCTTGACCTTCCTTTCCTTCCAATAAGATATATTATCATAGTTTTCCACATATTTCTACACAACATTTCGCAAGGTTGAGCAATGATTATGCAAGATTCCCCTTATTAATCACCCCAAACGTCCCCCTACTTAAAATTCACCGGCACATCATAAAGCTCACATTTTACAGTAATCCAGGGATAACTCACTAATCCGTCCACTAATTTAGTAGTCTCTTTCGTGGTCAGGTCTGTTTCTACAAATATCGCATTTTCAGTAAGATATAGTTCCGTCATCATCACATTAAGATCCACCCTGTCCTGTGCGCCATATCCCACGACTATGTACAGATAATCGTGGTTTCCGTCATCACAGATATGTCATCGCTGTGGCATCCTGCATCCCGAAATGAAGAATTTAGCCATCCGAAAAATGATATGTGATTGCGGTCTTACTAT
>OMSZ01000314.1 GCA_900313855.1 uncultured Eubacteriales bacterium | reverse complement strand
TCTTTTGATGCAGTACATTCAGAATAGGATTATATACTGGGAGTCGGATAGAGGTGTAAAGAATGACAGTAGAAATTAAAAACGTTAAGAAACTCTTTCAAATCAATAATGACAATATTGAGGTCTTAAGGGATATTAATTTAAGTATAAATGATGGTGAAATTCTAAGTATAGTCGGCTCTTCCGGTTGTGGAAAAAGTACTCTGCTAAAACTTATGATAGGACTTGAGGAGGCAACAGAGGGAGAAATCACCGTTAACGGTAAAAATCCATATGAAGTGGATAGTACGGAGGTTGGATTGATTTTTCAGGAGTCTAGATTGTTTCCATGGAAGACTGTTGCTAAAAATATCGAGTTTGGAATTGCCAGAAAAGATATAACAAAGCAGGAGAAGAAAGACCTTGTTGATTATTACATTGAGTTGGTGGGACTTAAGGATTTTGCAAAAGCTCTACCTTCTCAATTATCAGGTGGAATGAAGCAGAGGGTAAGTATTGCAAGAACGTTAATTAATAAACCTAAGATATTACTTTTAGATGAGCCGTTTGGAGCATTGGATGCATTTACTAAGATTACGCTTCAGAATGAGATGCTTAATATTTGGGAAAAGGAGAAGACTACTATGATAATAGTAACCCATGATATTGATGAGGCGATATATCTTGGACACAGAGTAGTGGTCATGTCTCCGAAACCGGGAGTAATTCAGAAGGAGTTTTTAGTTGAAATATCAAGACCGCGATCAAGAACAGGCGACGATTTTGTGTACTACAGAAAGAAAATATATAAAGAATTTTTCAGTGATAGCACCGCTGATATTGAATACATAATTTGAGTAGGAGGTGTGGCGTATGAGCGAAAAAAACTGGAGAGAAAAAGAACCTTCATTAGAACAGGTTCTTGACAAATATAACGGAGATATCAATAAGTTCACTGTCTTAAAGATTGATGTGGATAGAAGAGGGTTTGTGTATTCAGATGAGGCGGCAAAACTTGTAGATCCGGACAAACATCATGTAGAACCGAGTGACTACATGACGGCTGATGGAAAGAAGTTTGCTTTTCCGATAGGTCTTACACTAAGAGACGGAACAACAATCTGTGGCGGACCATCGCTTACTACGCAAAATGCTAACAGAGAGCCATACATTATTGATGCAGAGGATGGAAAGCTTTATATAACCGATCAGGGAAAAAAGCTTGAAGAGGTTGAGTTTTGGGAAAAGCCGGATTTCTATGATAAGGTCACATCTAATGGTACACCAATGTGGCAGATAGCAACAGCACGTCCTCAGAGAATCACTATCACACCCGGAGTTAAGTGTCATTTCTGGGATACACCAGGAGAGGGATGTAAATTCTGTGCACTTTTCGCCGGACACAGATTGGATGACGGTGAGTTTCGTGATGGAAAATATTTTCAGGATGTAACTGAGACAGTTGCTGAGGCACTTAAACAGAAGGGTAGGTATGCTTCTTTTCACATGACATCAGGATCAACATTATCCGGATGTGAAATATTTGAGGATGAGGTGGAACTATATATAAAGACTTTGCAGGCAGCAGGAAAAGCTATTCATTCAGATAAGTTTCCAACAAAACTGGTTGCAAGTGGTTTTAGCAAGAGACAATTGACACGTCTAAGAGATGAGACCGGAATGACAGGTTATGTTACAGACTTAGAGGTTCTTAATAAAGAATTGTTCTCGTGGATATGTCCCGGTAAATCAAGACTTGTCGGCTATGAAGAATGGAAGCACAGACTATATGATGCTGTTGATGTGTTTGGAAAAGGACAGGTGCATTGTGGTATTGTTGGAGGTGTAGAGAATGCACAGCCTAATGGTTTTGCTGATGAGGATGAGGCGCTTAAAGTTGTACTTGCAGAAGCAGATGAGATTGCTTCTCATGGTGTAAGTTTTTCTGAGTGTGTGTGGAATACTTTGCCTAAATCATATTTTGCAAAACAAAATACTCCAACGCTGGACTATTTTGTAAGATTGGCATTAGGTTTGTCCGGTATAAGAAAGAAGTATGGTCTTTCGGTATATATTGATGATTACAGAAGATGTGGCAATCATCCCAATACCGATCTTGCAAGAATAGAGAAATGGTAATGGGAGATAAAATATGTTACAGATAGTAGAGACGGAGATTGTTCTTTTTATCTCATTTCTTATCTCATCTGTTGCAGGCTTTGCCGGTGCAGCGATTGCAGTACCTATATGTACTGCAATACTTGGTCTTTCTAATGCTAAGGCAGTAGTTAATATTATCAGTATTGCATTTAATGGAACGATTACAATACAGCACAGAGAAAAGCTTAATGTTAAAGAGCTTATTCCTGTGCTGTCATTGGTGTTAACCGGAATGATTATGGGTGCATTTATTAATAATTTTATTACTGCAGATGAAATATTGATAAGGATACTTGGTGTAATAATACTGGTTATTACGTTGATTAGACTAATCTATAATAAGGAATTAAAACTGTCAAAACCGGTATCTGTTGTTATATTGTTGCTATCCGGGATTGTTAATTATCTGTTTTTGTGTGGCGGACTGGTTATGGTGCTTTATACAAGTACCCGCTACAAGGAAAAGGAACTGTTTCGGTGTAACAACAGTTTTCTGTTTATAATACAATCGGTATATATGTGTATAATGCAGTATTTTAAGGGAATATATACCAGAGAAAATGTAACGATAGGATTAATCGGAGTAGTGCCTGTTATAATCGCAACTATTATTGGTAAGCGTATTGTAGGTGTTATAAGTCAGAAAAAATTTGAAAAAATAATATACATTTTAATGATTGCTATGTCTATTTCGCTACTAATTTGAAATTAGAAGCGAAAATTACTTTACAAAACCCTACTAACATAGTATGATAATATGCGAATGAGATATTGAAGTTGTTTTTAAAGGTTAGGAGATATTATGATTATTTCAACCAGAGGAAAAAATGCACTTAAGTTGATGTTAGATCTTGCAAACAATAATTCAGGAGATCTTATAAGACTCAAAGATATTGCCACCCGGCAGAATATTTCTGAGAAGTATCTTGAACATATTGTTTCAAGACTACATAAGGAGAGACTTGTTGAGAGTGTGAGAGGTAAGAATGGAGGTTATTCCTTGTCATTTAGCCCTGAACAATACACGGTGGGACGAATTCTTAGAGCTGTCGAGAATAACATGCACACAGCTGATTGTTACGGAGCTAACAGTGTTCCATGCCCTAACAAAGCCAATTGTGCTAATTACAGACTGTGGGCAAGACTCGATGATGCAATTAACGGAGTTCTTGATGATATAACTCTGGCAGATATGATGGAGTGGCAGACGGATACATACGTCATATAAATAATTAACATACTATAAAAATATATGAGGAGAACATACTATGAAACATACAATCTATCTTGATAATGCAGCTACAACAAAGGTTAGCGATGAGGTACTTAATGAGATGTTACCGTTCTTTAAGGAGAATTACGGTAATCCGTCAGCAATATATACTTTTGCAGAGCAGAGCAGAAAGGCTGTTGATGACGCAAGAGACAAGGCAGCTCATTTAATTGGTGCAAATTCATCGGATATATACTTTACGGCAGGAGGAAGTGAGTCTGACAACTGGGCGTTAAAGGCAACTGCTGAATTCTATGGAAACAAGGGAAAGCATATAATCACAAGTAAGATTGAGCATCATGCGATCCTGCACACCTGTGAGTACCTTGAGAAGAATGGATTTGAGATCACTTATCTCGATGTGGATGGGGATGGAAAGATATCACTTGATGAGCTTGAAAAAGCGATAAGACCGGATACGATCCTTATAAGTATAATGACTGCTAACAACGAGATAGGAACAATAGAACCGATTGCAGAGATAGGAAGAATAGCGCATGAGCATGGAGTGCTCTTCCACACAGATGCTGTGCAGGCATACGGTCATATCCCTATAAATGTTGATGAGATGAATATTGATATGTTAAGTGCCAGCGGACACAAGCTTCATGGTCCTAAGGGTATCGGAATCCTGTATATCAGAAAAGGTGTCAAGATACGTTCGTTTATTCATGGTGGAGCACAGGAGAGGAACAGAAGAGCAGGTACATTAAATGTTCCCGGAATCGTAGGCTTTGGTAAAGCGGCTGAGCTTGCAGAGAGAGACATGACTAAGCGCAATGAGGATATGATAAGGGTAAGAGATCATTTGATCAAACGCATTACGACAGAGATACCGTATGTAAGACTTAACGGTCATGAAACGGACAGACTTCCTAACAATGTAAATGTGTGTTTCAGGTTTATAGAGGGTGAGTCAATGCTCATACTCCTTGATCAGTTGGGAGTATATGCATCAAGCGGTTCGGCTTGCACATCAGGCTCACTTGACCCTTCACATGTACTGCTTGCTATCGGACTTCCGCATGAGATCGCGCATGGCTCTTTGAGACTCACGTTGTCGGAAGAAACCACAATAGAGGATGTGGATTTTGTGGTTGATGAGCTTACAAAAATCATTGAAAGGCTGCGAAAGATGTCGCCGCTTTATGAGGATTTTGTGCGTAAGCAGAGTAGGAATTGAATGCGAAACTAGATTATTATTTTGTGCTTATGGATTCTGTATTAATATGCACAACGCAATATACATCTTTGTGTAGTTTCG
>OMSZ01000308.1 GCA_900313855.1 uncultured Eubacteriales bacterium | reverse complement strand
GATTAAGGATTACATGAAGGAGCATGGCGCTATCAATGCCTTGATGAGTGGTTCGGGTCCTACGGTTTTCGGCATTTATGAGGATAAGGATAAGGCACTTGATGCTAAGAAGGAGCTGCTTTCTTCAAAGCTTGCGGGACATGCTTTCGTTGTGGAACCGTATAATGTAACAATTGATCATACCAAATAAATATCTGATGTGATAGCTGATCTTAAAGGTATTGCGGAGGGTAACGTTAATGAGGAGGAGAACGGGGTATGGAGATCAAATATGATGAGGGTAATGAATTTCTGCCGCTTAGAGATCTGGTGTTTCAGGCGCTTCGACAGGCAATAATCACGGGAGAATTTTCACCCGGAGAGCGTCTTATGGAGATAAAGTTAGCCAACAAATTAGGCGTTTCCAGAACTCCGGTACGAGAGGCTATAAGAATGCTTGAGCTTGAGGGTCTTGTGGTGATGATACCAAGGAGAGGAGCCGAGGTTGCTAGGATAACTGAGAAGGATCTTAGGGATGCATTAGAGGTAAGAACGGCAATAGAGGAGCTGTCGGTAGAACTTGCGTGTGAGAGAATTGACGAGGAAGGCAAGGAAAAGCTCAAAAAGGCATGTAATGAATTCAAGGATGCTATCGGGACTAAGCACGTTCAGAATATTGTGGACGGGGATGTTAAGTTTCATGATGTTATATTCGAGAGCACAAGGAATCCTAAGCTTATCAACATTGCTCACAACTTGCGGGAGCAGGTGTATCGTTACAGAGTAGAATATGTTAAGGACTTTTCTTATCATGATGTATTAGTTGAGGAGCATTATGAGATTACGAATGCGATCCTTACTAACAATGTTGAAAAGGCGAAGGAAATAATGCGAAAGCACCTGACTAATCAGGAGCAGATCGTTATTAAGAATCTTAAGGATTCGTTATAGTAGAGTCAGCGGACAGGAGGAGCGTTAAGTGAGTAATAAAGTCAGAAAGCTTAAAATGAGAACCAAGATAACTATTGCAGTTCTTGCTGTGGCACTTCTTGTTGGGTTGCTTGTGGGCAGCTTTTCAAGAATGAAAATGAAGAATGATCTTATGGATTCGAGCCGGTTAAGAACTATGGCGATAGCTCAGATCGCAGCGGGATTTGTTGATGGTGATGTGATCAAGTCACTACAGCCTGGAGATGAGGAGTCGGAGGATTTCCTTAATACCTTAGAAACATTGCAATCCTTTCTTGTTGAGAATAATGATATCAAGTACATTTATACCATGCGCAGGGAAGATAATAAGGTGGTATTTGTTGTCGATGCGGATACAGAGGAAGGGGCTGCTATCGGCGAGGAATACGAGTCATATGATGTGCTTGAACAGGCGCTTTCCGGTAAGGTGGTAGTTGATGAAGAGCTTACTACAGACCAATGGGGAAGTGTCTATACAGGATACGCTCCGATTATGGATTCTGAGGGTAAGGTTGCCGGAATTGTCGGTGTTGACTGCTCGGTTGAAAGTATTGATGAGCAGGTTTCTTCAATGACGAAAACGATGATAATTATAGAGCTTGTCTGCTTTGTCATCGCGCTTATTATTGCATTTGCCGTAGGAAGACTGATGACAGGTGGAGTGAAGGTCATTAATGACAAGATGGATGAATTAGCCCACAGCGAAGGCGATCTTACATCTACACTTAATATCACAAGCGGTGATGAGATTGAAAATGTTGCAATAAGCTTTAACACATTTCTCAAAAAGCTTCATGATATGGTGATCAATATCAGGGATAATGAAGAACAGCTTTCTTTATCAACAATAGATACTGATCGGGAGATTGTGGATGCCAATGAAAAGTTAATGATCATTTCTCAGTCACTTTCCGAGATGACCGATGCAATGGCAGATACCAATGATTCAGTCAATGATATAAGAATCGCTGCATCAGATGCCAAGAATCTGGCATTAGAGCTTAGCAATAAATCCGGTGAAAGCGCTGAATATGCAGAGAATGCAAGTGACAGGGCAGAGAATGCCAAGGCTGATTGCGAGCAGTCACAGGATAATGTTAAGAAAATGGTTGAGAAGATCTCTACCGATATGGAGAGAGAAATAAATGAATCGGAACGGATCAAGGAGATCATCCAGCTTACAGAGCAGATAATCAATATTTCGGATCAGACAGAGCTGCTTGCGCTTAACGCAAGTATTGAGGCGGCAAGAGCCGGTGAAGAGGGCAGAGGCTTTGCGGTTGTTGCTAGCGAGATCGGTAGTCTTGCGCAGGCTACAACCGAGACCGCTCAGAAGATAGAAAAGATCAATGGATTTACCGTTAAAACAGTTGATAATCTGGTTAGATCCGCAAAGGAAATGGTTAGATTTGTAAGAGAAGAGATCAATGCCGATTATGATAAGATGGCAGGAGTAGGAGCAGCTTATCATAATGATACAATGGAATTTGAAAAGCAGATGGGTCAGTTTCGGCAGATGGCTGAGAAGCTTTCAAAGGACGTTGATAAGGTTGAGGACAGCCTAAGCCGGATAATGGCAGTTATAGAGCAGGAAACATCAGGAATATCAAACGTTTCGGATACGGCAGGTGAGATCTCCGACAAGATGAATACCATCAGGTCAAACAGTGAGATCAATGAAGAGATAATCGCCAATCTTGGAGAAATGATAGGAAAGTTTACGGTATAAGATAGCGTAACAATAACAGAATAAAAAATATATTAGAGCACATACTACATTTATTGAAGTGGTATGTGCTCTTTTGTTTTATAGAAAACTGGGGGATTCAATGAGTAAAGTGGCTGGTGATAATAAAGAAACGGACAGACCGATCGATCCGGATATTGATAAAACAATAAATGAGATAGAGTCGTTGTTTGAGGACTTTGGAGATATCGTAAAAAAGAAATTCCGCTTAAAGAGAAAGGGCGGGGAACGATATATATACATCACCTATATAGATGGACTTGCAGACAATGAGATGGTCGAGAGGACAATAACCCATCCGCTTTTGTATGAGTGGAGAGAGGTTGAGGGTGATACCTGCCCTTCTTGTGATTCATGGAAAAAGGATGGTAAAACGGATGCCGGGGACATCGAGAAAAAAGATGGTGGTGCTGCTTGTGCTGTGGGGAAAAGGGAGAGAGATACTGCCACATGCGCTACAGATAAAAGGAATGGTAAAACGGCTGCTGGTGCTGATGAAAAGAAGAGTGACAGTATAACAGCGCATGAAAAAGCAGACGGTATTGATAAGGGCGAGATGTCTCCAAAAAAGGATTGGGATTTTTCGCGCATCTTTTATGATGAGGCAGAGGCTGTGGATATGACAGAAGCGGTGTCTGTCAGGGAGGCCGTTGACGGAATACTTAATGGTGACACAGCTGTTTTTATCGATGGGCAGGACAAGGCGATAATACTTTCGACAAAGAATTATCCGGTAAGATCGCTTGGCAGTCCGGAAAAGGAGTCGGGGCTTAAGGGACCGAGGGACGCATTTAACGAGAATTTAAGGACCAATACAGCTCTTCTTCGCAGAAGGATAAAGGACACGGGGATGAAATTAGAACAGGATGTCATCGGCGTGCGCTCAAAGACTGCTTACGGCCTGATGTATATGGAGGAGCTTTGTGAGCCTGAGCTTCTTATTAAGATCAGAGAAAAGCTTGACTCGTTTAAAATTGACGGGATATTTGACAGCAGCATGCTGGTTCATCTCTTAGAGGATAAATGGTACTCGCCCTTTCCGCAGGTTCAGACAACGGAAAGACCCGATAAGGCAGCCTCAGCTATATTAGAGGGCAGGGTTGTCATGGTGGTGGATAACTCGTCAGAGGTTATTATATTTCCTGCTACATTTAATACATTTTTTCAGGCTGCTGATGATTACTATAACCGCTTTGCCGTGGCAACCTTTGCAAGGTTTATAAGATATGTCGCGGCTTATATGGCGGTACTGCTTCCGGGGCTTTATGTCGCCGTCACATGCTTTTACCCGCAGGTGCTGCCGACGGATTTTTTGCTTGCGATCGTGGCTGCGAGGAATGATGTAACATTTCCGGTCGTAGTTGAGGTTTTACTTATGGAATTCTTGTTTGAGCTGCTTAGAGAGGCGGGGATAAGGCTGCCCGGTCAGCTTGGAAATACCATGGGAGTGGTCGGCGGACTTATAGTGGGTCAGGCGGCGGTTGATGCCTCGCTTGTTAGCACTATCGTTGTGATAGTCGTGGCGCTTACAGCGCTTTGTTCGTTTGCGATACCTAATGAAGAATTTGCCTCAACCTTCAGACTGCTGAAATTTGTGATGATAATCATGGGAGCGGTTTTGGGTTTATTTGGAATTATGTTGGCAATACTTGTAATACAGATACATCTTGCTTCTCTTGAAAGCTTTGGTATCCCTTATATGATGCCGCTTGTTTCGGGCTCGGTTGATGACGGGGTTGAGTACCAGGATTTCCTGCTTAGAAAACCGGTTTTTTCCATGAGGCAAAGACCTGTTTATACAAGGTACGGCAGGAGAAGAAGGTTTTTGCGCAGAAGGTAATGTATCTTTGAAGAAGATGCCCTGCCTCTTGGCAAAGTATGAGTGTGGATAGCAAACAGTTTTGAAAAGCTATTGGTGTTCTTGAATGTGACAGTAAATAGTTTAGTTAGATTGTTTGATAAAAAAGGAGAAGAATAAAGATCATAGGAAATATGGGAGGT
>OMSZ01000307.1 GCA_900313855.1 uncultured Eubacteriales bacterium | reverse complement strand
TATGGATATAGAGAAACGGGCGCATGATTTCCTGTGTAATCAGATAAGCTATGATTATGATGCTGTAGAACAGATGAATGCCGGAAATTATAGTGGTGATGCTTATTACAGTCAGTCGATATACAGTGCGATTACTAAGAATAAGAGTGTGTGTGCAGGTTATTCTCTTACTTTCGAGCTCCTTATGAATGCGGCAGGAGTTCCTACGGTTACAGCTTACAGTGATTACCATGCATGGAATAAGGTTTATCTTGGTGGTAATAACTGGTATGCTGTAGATGTTACGTGGGATGATGTTGATGATTCTTCAAGAATTGATTACAGCTTTTATAACAAGTCAGATGATAATATTAAGCTGTATGATGATGAACTGCCGGTTCATGAGGTTAAGCTTCCGAAGTATTATCCTGCTGCTGTAAAGGATTATTCGGCTGATGATATAACAGATACTGATGATAATGAGGAAGCGGAAGAAGCTGACGAGGCAGAAGAAACTGAAGAGGCGGATGTTGAAGATACAGAGGAGTCTGATCAGGCAGATAAACAGCTAGACGAGACAGAGGCTCTTGAAGAGCAGACATCTTCTTCAGAGCAACAGATTGATTCATCGAAGCAGGATGAGGCTTCATCAGAAGATGAAGTATACGATAAGGGAAAGGCAGATCAGAAAGAAGATGCCGCTGTTGCAGAGGTTCAGGAAAAAGAGCTAACTCCTGTTCAGGAAACAGAGAACGATAAGGATTCTTCACAGTCTGATAAGTTAAAGGAAAAGTTCGACTTAGTACCAACTCCTGTTAAAAGTAGTGAAGAAAAGCAAGAGGTTAAGCAGGATAATGAGAAAACAAAAGTTGTTGATAACGTAAGTGCTGATGCACAGACGGAAGGATCACAGGAAACTGTTGATACAGAGGTTGAAAAACTGTCAGCTGCTTCAATTAAGAAGCTTAAGGCAGGCAGCAGGAAATGTAAGATAACCTGGAAGAAGATCAAGAATATTGATGGATATGAGATACAGTTAAGTACTACTAAGAATTTCAAGAAGATAGCAAGGAAGGTTAAAGTATCCAAATCAGCTTCAAGTGCAACGGTTAAGAGTTTGAAAAAGAAGACCACATATTATGTTAGGATCCGTACATTTAAGAATGCTAACGGAGAGAAATTAATGTCAGAATGGTCTGGTGTTAAAAAGGTTGCTGTTAAATAATTCATATTATTGGCGGCTGCGTCATAATATGTTCTGAAGACACCGGACATTTTATACAATTGAATGTGAGGTGGTTTATCCCCTCATGTTCGCCCGCGAGTCACCGGTTGGCGAGAATAAATTTACTTAATATAGGCGGCTTTGCGATATAAGGAACTGCCACATTACGATTGAGGGATTAGTAATGTGGCAGTTTTCAATTCTATTGCTTTGAAAAAGAATGGAGAATAATATGTGTAATGCATTTAACAGATTTATGATTACAATTCTCATATTGTGTTTATTCGTAATGATCATGCCGGTTAAAGTGAATGCAGCTGTTACGATAGCACTTGATCCCGGACATGGCGGGGATGAGAATGGAGCTGATTATTACGGTGAGAAGGAAAAGGATGTTGATCTAAAGCTTGCACAATATGTCAAAGAAGGACTTGAAGAATACGATGGCGTTAATATAGTTTTAACCAGAGATAAAGATGAGGCGGCAGGTCTTAAGGACAGAGTTATTACAGCATATAATGCAGGTGCTGATATGTTTATCAGTCTGCATTGTAATGCCAGTGTTTCACACAAGAGTCATGGAGCGTCGGTATATATAAGTACGGGAGAAGCAAGAAGGCAGAGCTTAAGAGATTTTGCGGATCTGTTTCTGGGTGAATTTGAAGCTATCGGATTAGATAACGCGGGTACCTTTGCCCGGGTGACTCAGATGGGACGACGAAGGGAAGACGGAAGCTTTGATGATTACTATGGGGTACTCAGGCATTCTTATAATTACGGTATACCTGCGATCATCGTGGAACATTGCTTCATGGATAGTATAGAAGACTGGAAATTTGTTAGAAATGAAGATGGCATTAAGGAATTGGCGCAAGCTGATGTCAGGGCAATAGCAGCGTACTACGGTCTTACATCAAAGGATGGTACAACGTATGAAGGAAGGCATGCAAGGCAGTATGGCGCGACAACTAAAGCGATATCATATAGTTATTTTGCACCGCCCAAGCTTTTGTCAGTAAAACTTTGTGACTATAACAATGCTTCTCCGTCAATGGCCGAATATGAGGTGGATATAGAAGACGGTGTCGGAGTGAATTATATATACCTTGTATATAAGAATGGCTCCGGCAATTCCTTTACGGTAAATCTTATGCTCGGCGAAGAATTAAAAACCGGTCAGTATAAGCTTAAAGGTTATATACCCGACAATCTTGACTTACAGTACTACACATTATCCTATGTCGGATTATATGATAAGGTTGGATTTGATGCAGGCTATAGTAATTCGGGTGGAAAGCTTATTGGCTTTGGGAAATGCGACTGGCTTAATTCGTTTGCTTATAGTGGTGAGGCTGATCTTTCAGTAAAAGAGCAAAAGGCAGTATCAGCAGTTCTTAAAGAGAGGCTTAACTATGAAATTATGATGGGTATAAGGAAAAGGCAGTGCGTATATCCGCTTGAATACAGGAGATAGGCAGCAGGAAAGAACAATGCAGACAGAATGCAGATACAGGAACGTGGAGGTAAGAACAATGCAGACAGAATGTAGATACAGGAACGTGGCGGAAAGAACAATGCAGACAGAATGCAGATACAGGAACGTGGCGGTAAGAATAATGCAGACAGTAAGTCGGGTAGGAACGAATAATACAACAGTACGAATAAAGGGTACGCGTTTGCGTACCCTTTGATATTCTCGCTATTCTTCTTCAAGCTTCTTTGCATAATCATCAAACAGATAATTGAATATTCCGGCTAATCCTACGAATTCACAGCCGTATCGGTAAGTGCCATCCTCTAACTGGAATACGTTTAATATTTTAACCACAGTCATTATCTTCTGTTCAGATGATTCTAATACGATAGTTGCGTTAAAATAATATCCTTCGGGAAGGTAACTCTTTGTAGTGAATCCGATACCTGCCTGATTGATGTCAAAAACATGGATTTCAGCATTAAGATCGGGAATTATCTTATTATCCTGCTTGAATAATTCTGAAACCTCAAGGTTTAACTGAATAGGAAGTCTTTTGTAACGTCTTTTCTCCTCCATAAAATGCCCTCCAATATGTAATTCTTTATTGAAAAATAGTACGGCTTTGCCGTTAAATGCCGATATTATCAGGTGCTTATCCCTGTTAAAGCATAAGAAAAACTTCTTTGCTCATTATATCATAGGTAATATAAAATAACAAATAAAATTGTATTTTGATTGACTTTTTTAACTGAAACCTTTACAGTAGTTATACATGAAAATTAATACGTTAGTAATTCATTAATGATTCAATAATAATAACCGGGATCATTTACCGGTAATACATAAGGAGGAGCTTATGAACGATAAGTATTTAAGTCCGTTTTCGGAAAGATATGCAAGTAAGGAGATGCAGTACATTTTCTCTCCCGATAAGAAATTCACAACCTGGAGAAAGCTTTGGATAGCATTGGCTGAGACCGAGAAGGAGTTAGGTCTTTCCGAGAATGGGAAGCCGGTTATCACGGATGAGCAGATAAAGGAGCTTAAAGCATTTGCTGAAGATATTAATTATGATGTGGCTAAGGAGAGAGAGAAGCTTGTCAGACATGACGTTATGAGTCATGTATATGCGTATGGTAAGCAGTGTCCTGCTGCTGCAGGTATTATACATCTTGGGGCAACAAGCTGTTATGTAGGCGATAATACGGATATTATCATAATGACAGAGGCCATGAAGTTATTTAGAAAGAAGCTTCTTAATGTTATTAATGAATTGTCAAAGTTCGCTATGCAGTATAAGGATCTTCCTACGCTTGCATTTACGCATTTCCAGCCGGCGCAGCCTACTACTGTAGGAAAACGTGCGACCTTGTGGATGGAGGAGCTTATGCTCGATCTTTCGGATCTTGATTATATGATCAGCCAGCAGAAGCTGTTAGGCTGTAAGGGAACAACCGGAACACAGGCAAGCTTTTTGGAGCTTTTTAACGGCGATCATGAAACGGTAAGGAAGATTGATGGTATGATCGCGAAGAAGATGGGATTTTCTGAGTGTTATCCAGTTTCAGGTCAGACATATTCGAGAAAGGTAGATACAAGAGTGCTGAATGTTCTTGCAGGTATCGCCCAGAGTGCACACAAGTTTTCTAATGACATAAGACTTTTACAGCACCTTAAGGAGATTGAGGAGCCGTTTGAGAAGAATCAGATCGGTTCATCGGCTATGGCGTATAAGAGAAATCCTATGCGTTCGGAAAGAATCGCTTCACTTGCTAACTATGTTATGGCAGATGCGCTTAACCCGGCTATTACTGCAGCAACACAGTGGTTTGAGAGAACATTAGATGATTCGGCTAATAAGAGAATATCCGTTCCGGAAGCATTTCTTGCAATAGACGGAATACTTGATCTTTATCTTAATGTAGTGGATGGACTCGTTGTTTATGATAAGGTTATTTATCAGAGATTTATGAAAGAGATTCCGTTCATGGCTACTGAGAATATAATGATGGATGCCGTAAAACGCGGTGGAAACCGTCAGGAGCTTCATGAGAGGATTCGTGAGCATTCAATGGCAGCAGGCGCGGTTGTGAAGAAAGAGGGTAAGGAGAATGATCTCGTGGACAGGATCGCAGGAGATCCGGCATTTGGAATGACCAAAGAAATGATCGAAGAGATCCTTGATCCTAAGAATTTCGTGGGTCGCGCGCCTCAGCAGACAGAGGAATTCATTAACGAGGTGGTTAAGCCTGTATTGGATGCGAACAGCGATGTTTTGGGAATGACAGCAGAGATCAATGTATAAAAAATGTTAAATTTCTATGAATTTTACAAAAAAATGTTAGTTTTTCAGTAAAATGTGATATTATATATGTAAGTTTATATAGCATGGACGAATGTTCTTTGTGACAATGAAGCCACAAATACTTAGTTCATGCTATACTATTTCTTAGAGATATATAAGCTTAGAAGGGGTGATTGCGTGAATAACAACCACATTGAAAGAATTAATTCGTATTCAAAGATAACAGATGAGATAAAGGGTCTTTCTGAATTGTGTCTGCAAAATCTTAAGATCGATCCTGAATTATATACCAAATATGAGGTTAAGAGAGGACTTCGTGATCTTGACGGACGAGGAGTTTTAACAGGCTTGACTGATGTGTCAAAGATACAGTCTTATATTGTTGAAGACAATGATATGATTCCTTGTGAAGGAAAGCTTTACTATCAGGGCGTTGATGTTGAAGATATAGTATCAGGATTTATGGAGGAGAAGAGATTCGGATATGAGGAGACGGTGTATCTTCTTCTTTTCGGAAAGCTTCCTAACAGGGAAGAGCTGATGATGATCACGGATATTCTTGGTAATTACAGGACATCGCTGCCTACGCATTTTGTAAGAGATATTATTCTTAAAGCGCCCAGTAAGGATATGATGAATACTTTGCAAAGAAGTATCCTTACCTTATACGCTTATGACGAGAAGGCTGATGACACTTCGATTCCTAATGTGCTTCGTCAGTGTCTGCAGTTGATATCCGTAGTACCGCTGCTTTCTGTTTATGGTTATCAGGCATACAGTCATTATCATGACGGTAACAGTTTATTTATACATACGCCGCAGAGTAATCTCTCTACTGCTGAGAACATTCTGTACTTACTGCGGCCGGACAGCAAATATACAGAGTTAGAGGCAAGGATTCTTGATCTGGCGCTTGTTTTACATGCAGAGCACGGTGGTGGTAATAATTCTACATTTACAACACATGTGGTTACTTCTTCGGGAACGGATACATATTCTTCAATGGCAGCATCGTTAGGCTCTCTCAAAGGTCCTAAGCACGGTGGTGCTAATATCAAGGTTACCAAGATGTTTGCCGAGATGAAGAAGGAGGTCTCTGACTGGAATGATGAGGATGAGATCAAGGTATACCTTAAAAAGCTTCTGCACAGGGAGGCATTTGATAAAGCAGGCTTGATATATGGTATGGGACATGCGGTTTATTCTATCTCGGATCCGAGAGCCCGCGTATTCAAGGGCTTTGTAGAAAAGCTTTCGATCGAGAAGGGCATGGAAGAAGAGTATCAGTTATATTCAAATGTTGAACGTCTCGCGCCGCTTGTTATTGCTGAGGAGAGAAAGATATATAAGGGCGTTAGCGCCAATGTGGATTTCTATTCCGGCTTCGTATATCAGATGCTTGGACTTCCTATGGAGCTCTTTACTCCGCTGTTTGCGGTTGCGCGTATGGCAGGTTGGAGTGCGCATAGAATAGAAGAGCTCATCAATCAGGGCAAGATTATCCGTCCGGCGTATAAGGCGGTTAAGAAGAATCAGGAATATATTCCGATGGATGAAAGATAGAAAAAC
>OMSZ01000296.1 GCA_900313855.1 uncultured Eubacteriales bacterium | reverse complement strand
TGCTATAACATATAGAATTGCAACAAGTGACCTGCCCTCGCGCTTAAATGCAGTAAGTACGGGCTGAATGTTCTCCTCTATGTTTTTGTCCTTTTCATGGAACTGCGAAAGTATTGAATTAATCCTTTCTGCATTTACGGTATTGATATACCTGTAATCAATAAGACTGTACATCTCGTATGCTAAAAGTTCAGGAGTATTATCGGTAAGTATGCTTTCAAAGACCTTCTTACTAACATAAAGCGTATGTCCGTTTTCATACAGGCTCTTATTCCAGTAATAATCATTTGGATTCTCCCTGATTATGCCTGCTATGTATAGCACAAGCTCTTCATTTACTGAAAGCAATTCCCCAACTACAAGATCATAGGTATCTGCGGTGTATTCACTGACATAGCAGGGGAATGCATTTTGCGGGATTGAGTAATCATGAGGAAGAATTTCTGATATAGCATCTGTAATCTCAATGTGCTCTTTAAGTTCATTCATATACCCGATATCAAATGATGTCGGCTTGCCACGATATGACGGCTCTGCCTTAAACCCCTTCATATACACAAGACGCTGTGACGCTACAAACGGAATATCAAGATATTTTTTCCATGAGCTCTCATAGGAATCCATTGCAGATATAATATCTTCAAGCTTTCTTTCATCAGCCTTTTCATCTATCGCCGCTGTTCTTGATATTACCGCAGGAAATCTTTTTGTTTCCTCATATTGCGTAACAAAGTTCTTCTGTATCAGCTTATTTAACGAACCTGTTCTGAACATAATAATCAGAGTTACACATGACTCCATAAATATAAGACCGGTAAGGAGACAAATATACAGTTTGTATTTATTCTTAATCTTCAACAATATGAATCGTAACATCATCTACGCTCCACTTCTTCATTCATATATGACAACATCACCTGCATCAACACCGGATATAATTACAGCTTTATCTCCGTCAGAAACCGCTTCGCAGACTTTGACATATTCCTTGACCGGAACATCATTAATAAGCTTCCACACATAGCTGTTCTTCTTTTGCGTAAGCGAATCCGTCTCGGTATATACCGCCTTCTTCGGAACGGTTATCACAGATTTCATATATGTACCATAGAAAGATATTGTTATATGTTTTTTATTACTTTCGCCACCTTCGGATTGTTCGTCATTCTCATCTGTGTTATCACTAATGCCACCAAAGTCACTTATCTTCGCGTTATCACGGCCACCTTCAAAATCACTTAATTTCACGCCATCAAGTCTTACAAAAAACTGTCCGGAAGAACCGCCATTTTTAACTCCAACGCAGACTCCGGAATATGTTTTTTGCCCGTCAGCAATTTTTACAGTCTGCCCTACACCAGCCACAGTCCTTTCTCCTTTGTCTGCATTTCCAACAGAAGATTTCATTTTCACAAGTATTATTTCATCGCTTTTCTTTAAGGTAACCGCAACCATGCTTCCTTTGGTAACTGCTCCGGTCACATCATAGAATACTCTTCCCATTATCCCGTCATCTGCAGCTGTAATATAAGTCAAATCGTTCTCTTTTCCTCCACCTGAAATCTCATTGTATCTTTCAACAAGTGCTTCACGCTGTCTTTTATACTCCTTATTTTCATACTTATGTTGTATTTCCATCATACTAATGTCACATTTTAATATTTCTTCATCGTATTTGTGCGACCTTGCCTCATGGTCTTTATCATCGGTTTTGTTTTCCTTTAGGTCTTCCTCTTCTTTAAACTCCTTCTCTTTAAGTTTCTTCTGTCGCTTATAATTTTTCTCTGCCTGCTTATGTGTCATATCCAGATTATCAATTGCAATTTTCGCCTCGTAAGCCTCTGCCCTTCCTGTCACCGTAGATATGCCGGCAAGCCTGTCTCCTGCATAAACCTTTTCCCCCTCACCTACAACGCTTTCCCTGTCAATGACCCCGTTACACTTAGCAATATAAATGTCAAAGTCAGCATCCGCCTCCTCATAATACTCTGACGAAAGCTCATTAAAATAGTCACTTCTTTCTGCATTTACCTTGCCAAATGATGTCGGAACAAGAGTGTTGTTTTCATAGAAAACATCTTCGCCCTCAACCAAGCCATCTGTCACTTCACTATAAAAATTATCCGTCTCGCCAAGCGTAACTTTCCTTTGCACCCGTTCATCATTTTCACCTCTGACATACACAAAAGTCATATCGCCATCCCTGTAGATTGAATCGTTACCAACCGCAAGACACTCCCGATATTCATCTTTTACAAAGTATAGAGGAACAGTCATTCCCGGTGTCAAGCTTCCATCTACAACAAACCTCATACACGGATACTCACCCTTATCCTTCATTATGGAAAGCTCGTCCTGCGAAAACTGAAACTCCTTCAATGCTTTTTCCTTTCCGTCTATAAGGATCCATTTACTCTTATATTTATCATAACTATAATCACCCACAAGCATATCCGGCGTCTCTATGTACAATTCTTTTTCATCCGATATGACAGCAACCGTTTCATTAGCACTTAACATCTCACCATCATAAACAGGTGCGATGTACGACACAAAGCCGTCATGCCGTGCAGTAAATGTAAGCTTTGCCATCTCGTCTTTTATAGCAGCGATATTCTTTTGTGCTGCTGCGATATTATTCTCTATAACAGCCTTGTCATAACGAAAATTTTCTTTCTCTATTGCAATGTCATTATCAACACTTTTGGCACTATCCTTATCACCATTTTCCTTGTATTGTTTCTTCTGATATCCAAGCTGCTCTATCTGTTTTTCAAAAACCTCACTAATGCATTTCTTCTGTTCGGTCATCTCCTCTACACTATCGGTAAGTGTTTTAAGCTGTGCCTCAAGCTCGGAAGTGTCAGCCTTTGCTATTACCTGCCCCTCTTTCACATAGTCACCGATTGAAACATCAAGATGAGCAAGTATGACCGGCTGCTCTGTGCGGCATTTGTATTGTGCCGGAACTACAATACCCATCAGCGTTTCCACATCTCCTATATAGCGTCTTGTAACCGGACGAAATGCATGGGTTGTGGCAACCGGGTCATCAAGCATGGGAACTTTGCTGCTCCTATGCCCCACGCAGCCTGTAAGAACATACATGTCAGATGTAAGCAGGCAGGAAATGATACATAATGTTATTATTCTTTTTATTGTAATCCGCATGACACACACTATCCTTTCCGGCAATCTGCCTGCTTCTATACTTACGAGCAAGAGCATCAGCTTGTTTTTAAATGTCTATTAGCAAATTTAACCAGTGTTAAAATTGTCTTACTTATATGCATCATACAGAGCAAATGTATCAGAAATGTATCATAATAATGGCAATAAAAAAAACCGTCTCATAATGAAACGGTCCGGTAGCATTTTACGCTATTTCAATGCTTGATACATAAAAATACAGTTCTCATCATATCCCGGTTTTAATCTTTGATGCAGTTCATTCTCCGATTGTTGGTCTAACCTTACAAAACCATATTGGTTATATCTGCTCATCAATTTTTCTATAGGCAATGCAAAAATAATTCCTTCATCACTAGTAACTTCATTAAGTGAAATCAATCCTGCTTATAATGAAAAGATTGCTGCAATCATCTCATCTACTTTTGCAGCTGATGAAACATCCTGTTCATCGTTATTATTCTGAGATTTATTTTTCTCTGCTAATGGTAATGTCGAGAAGATTATTTGTTGCAGCTTGATAATTCTTTTTTTCTTCTAACAAATATCGTATATGTCTTTCAAAATCTCTTTCGGCATCTATTGTCATAACAACCTTATATTCCTTACTTTGCCCTCATATCTGATAATGGTAGTGTCAAGTTTGACACTACCACAACGCAGATGAGGGTTATTTTAATTTAAGTATTCTTTTTATTATAATAGCTTTATTAATTCATCAGGGGTCAAAGCCTTCACATTACTCTTATCAAAATCCTTTATATTTACAGTGACAATATAATCTGAGTGAAAAGAAACAGCACAGCAATCTTGTAACGCATCTTCGAAATCTCTAAATTCAACATCATTCACAGCATCTAATACTGATTTATTATCCGCCCCAGATACGGTAAGCAATTCACACAGAAGCTTTATCCAATCTCTTCGTGTTTGTTCCGGTAATTTTCGTGTGTGATACCAGATAATCGATAGGGAATGTAAGGCAATCGCTCCATCAAGTTTCTCTTCAGCACATTTACGCATTATAATATCAATTTCTTTTGAAAATGGGTCTTCTCTGCCAGACAGATATGTCAACGCAACATTTGTATCAATCAAAACTCGCATAATATCATTCCCCTCACTCCACATTTCCATATTTTTCTTTCATAGCTAAAGCTCTCTGGGATTCTGAAATATCATATTGTGCCGTTTCCCTTCTAAGCTCCTGCATTCTCTTATACGCCTGCATCTTGGGAGTATCTGAAACAGCATGCTCATCATTTACTACCTTTGCTTTTCTTTCCTGTGGCAACATTTTTTTCATAACTTGTATAACTACCTGAACAGATTCATCTGTAAGCTCGTCAATCAAACCATATGCTTGTTGTTGTACTGTCATTCTATCGCCTCCTTAATCATTCAACATCATTTATATTTTATATTAACACAAAGCTTCTTATATATCCATAAAATTATTCTGAATTGAATTTGAAAATAATCTCTTTTATCCGCTCCAATCCTTATTTTCGTAAAATGCACGGATTTTAATAATGACATTGTGCTATTAATGTATTTTTAATTTCAATATGCTTTAATATTTTTAGCAATGTCTAAATGACCGTTTTTTGTTGAAAAAACTGCATTCATTATATACTACACATTTCCCCTACGGCAATGATACAGTTTCTCCGCCCTTAAGTCCGTCAAGTATTATGCAATAATTATCTACAACATCTCCGGTCTTAACTTCTACGGCTCTGCGCCTTCCTTTGTCATCCACAACATATACATACTCGTTATCTTCTTTGCTGATGATTGCCTGCCTGTCAACATAACAGACATTTTTCACAACCGTAAGCTTTGTTTGAAGCTGGATAGTTTTCTCTAAGATAGTATTATTGTTGTGTATCGGTGTAAAATACACCTTTTTCTTGTTTTGCTGCTCATAATTAAGATTGTCCGCATCCTCCGATACATCAGCGTTATAGGAATTATCATCTATCATCGTTTTATCAGCAGAATCATTATCGGTCTCATCCATCACCTTAAGTTCATACCTGGCATCACAATTTCCCGCCACATAAGTCCCGGACTTGTCAAATGTTACCGTATCATCCACCTCTGCCTCATAATATCCTTTATCATGTGACACTATTACCAGATCACTATCCGGCATTACATAGCCATCAAAAAGAGAGGGATTAACGTATCGCACAACTCCGTTTTCCTCGCAGATTATATTAATCTTTGCATACTCATCATTTATATCCTGAATATACAGCTCGCATATCTTTATCTGTTGTCTGATGCCCTCTATCTGAGCGGAATAATCGGTATTACTATCTATACGCTCAAGCTTTTTGATATGCTCAAGCTCAAGACTTGCAAGACGCTTTTCTTCCTGCTTATCCTTTATCTGCCTGTCAAGCTCAGCAGATGCAAATGAGACAAGTACGTCGCCTTTCTTTACATATTGCCCCACCTCGCAATTAACGGCTTTAAGCGTTATGTTATATGCTGTCTCTAATGCAGAATACTCATCTGAATTCTCACGGTATCTAATCTCCTCGTATCCTGCAAGCTCAAGCGGCTTATCAAAAGCAGGTGTTATATCACCTTTTTGTACAATCACAGTATTCTTCTCAACTCTGTTATAAGAAAGTTCCCTGACCGGAACAAGCTCGTCCATACTCTGCCCTGTGCAGCCAGCACAAGCCAATACAATCAAAGATACAAAGACAGTTAATAATATGCGGTTCATGTAATTCCTCATTTCATAAAACAATAATCTGATGTTTAATTAATATGACAAAACACTTAACAAAATATTAGATTTTGCATTACAACGATTATCATAATACTCATTTGTATCTGAAATGTATCAAAAACTCCCCGGTCCTATTTACTCAAACCCACAAAAAAGGTGCATCATAAAAGAATCCTTCTAATCAAAACAGTGTCATCTGCTCACCAACTTCAAAATTCGACACAACAATTGTTTCAGGCTCTGCACCCCTGAAATGCTCCATTCTAAGGAATTGCTGACCGCTCTTAAGGCTTGCAGCTACCCTGTTGAGAATATAAATATTATCAAATCTTCCGTATATTGAATCACCACCAAGACCTGAAAGACATATGAGCTGGGTATTATTCTTCTTTGCCATCTCCATAAGAGGCTTAAGAAGATGCTCTGAATAGGTAATACCAAACGGATTATCCATTATCATTACCTTGCTCTCATTACGTTCTGCAAAAAGATCTGTATCGTCCTTTCTTATATAGTGCAAAAGGCTTGATAGTATAACAAATGAAGATAAAAAACCCTCTCCACCGGAATTGGCCGCAACCTCAGACCACGCAATCGGATATTCCCTTTGCTCTTCAATCTTATAAAGTCTGATCTGAACATTTCCAAGTCCTACGATCGAATCATAGAGATTCTTTGTATTAAGCTGAGTTCCAAAATACTCGCTTGCATTTTCTCCATTCTTATATAACTCAACACCGCGTCTTGTAAGCTCATCGATGAACTCTCTCATTCGCATATTGAATAATTCTTCATTTTCCTGCCAATCAAGAGTCTTGATATCTAACATTTTGACAGCTCTGTCTCTTATCGTGATCGTTGAATTATCATCAATCTTTGATATATCTCTGTGAACAGCATTGATATATTCCATTAATTCTCCTGATATATTAGTGCGTTCCTTTTCAACAAGGGCAAGATCCACTGCTATCTTTTTCATCTGATTATCAAAAACGGTTATAGTAAGTTCAATCTGCCTTAAAACCTCTGCCGGAGTATCAACAAGTCGCAGCATGGATTCTAAATGCTTTCTATAATACTCATCATGGAAATCAGAAATATCAATTACCGCTCTTATACGTCTGTCAAGCTCATTCCTTGCCTTTTGAATTCGCTCTCCCATATTATTATAATCTCTAACAAGAAAAGCCCTCTCTCTTTCAAGCTCCGTCCTATCCATAGTCCTTATATCTTTCTCGTATTCAACGGTCTCTGAAATCTCAAAATCACTATATTCTAACATACCGGAAAGCAGTACCGAAAGCTCATTAAGCTTTCCGGATATTTTTTTCTT
>OMSZ01000321.1 GCA_900313855.1 uncultured Eubacteriales bacterium | reverse complement strand
GAATTTGTCTGCAATTATAACGATGGTGTTACATCACTGGATCTGTCTGGTAATCCTGATCTGACATATCTTGCATTGGAATGTGATACAAAGTTGAAATCACTTGATTTATCCCATAATCCTAAGCTTTATTATCTTATGGCATTCGGACTCAGCAGTATCAAAAAAATTGATCTGAGCAAGAATTACCGTCTGTGTAAGGCTTACAATGAGGGTAAATATGTACATGAGACCGAGAATCTTGGTTATGTTTATTCAAAGACGCTTGATTACGGCGGAAGCAGTGATCCATTTGATGAACTTAGACACTGTGTTGCTTTAGACGACAGAATAACAGGTTCAAAAGTAAATGCAAAGTTTAACGGTAAAATGGTTCCGGACTGCTCACTCGATACCAAAGATGGACATTCAAAAAATGAAACATTTATTACAAGAGGTCAGGCTATTCAGACTCTCTATGAAATAGCAGGGGAACCTGATGTTTATACAAATACAAGATTTAAAGATGTGCCTGCAGATGCATCCTATTATGATGCAGTAAGATGGGGCGAAGCTAATAATATCTGCTTTGGTTATCCTGTACTTTGCGATGATGTATTCGATGGCGAAGAGCTTATTAACAGACAGGATTGGGCTCTCATGGCTCATCGATTTGCTGATCTTTATAAATTAGGGACAGCACTTGATTACGGTAGATCTGACTGGTATAAAGATTCACTGGATATGGACTTCTATTCATGGGCACCATTTACATGGGCACTTCAGTGGAAGGTTGTTCACATTAAAGATGACTCAACATATTGTTACCCTCATGGAAGAATTACTTATAAAGAATTTAAGGAGGGTCTTAAAAATCTGCTGGACATTGATTCAGGAGCTACCTATGCTCAGAGAGTTGGAGGAAACTTCGGTGCAGAAGGTGATCCTGATGCAAAAGAGAAACAGGGTACCGGATATATCAACAATAAGAATCCTAAGGATATAAAGATTGTTATTGCTAAAACTTATCCGGGCAGCATTAAGAAGAAAAAAACATTCAAGATTAAACCGAAAGGGACATCGATCAAGACGGTGAAAGCCGGAACAAAGACATTTACTGTTACATGGAAACCGCAGAGGAAGAAGATGAAGTCTTCGTTCATCACGGGATATCAGATTCAGTACAGTACATCTAAGACTTTTGAATCGCGGAACAAGATCGTTAATGTTGCGAAGTATTCCACAACCAAAAAGACGATAAAAAAATTTGTAAAAGGCAAAACATATTATGTTCGTATCAGAACATATATAGTGGTTAAGGGTGTTAAGTATTATTCTTCATGGAGTGATGCGAAAAAAATAAAGACGAAAAAGAGGAAATATAGGAAGAAACTATGAAACAGGTCACCAAGATTAAATTATGTGGTATGATGAAGCCACAGGATGTATGTACGGCGATGGAGCTTAATGTTGACTATGTCGGATTTATTCTGACAGAGGGCTTTAAGCGTACGATAACGCATGAAACATTTTGCGAACTCGCGAGTTATATTCACGGAAGTGATGTGAAGAAGGTCGGCGTTTTTGTCAATGAGCCGATTGACAATATCATAGAACGCTACGCGGATATGCTGGATGTCATCCAGCTTCATGGTAAGGAGGATGATAAGTATATCACAAGCCTAAGGCAATGTACAGATAAGCCGATCATTAAGGCTTTTAAGATAACCTCGGCAGAGGATGTGCAAAAGGCAAATGAGAGTATCGCTGATTACGTGCTGCTTGACTCCGGTACGGGTACAGGAAAAACATTTGATCACACTCTGGTAACGGGAATCGATCGTCCGTATTTTCTGGCAGGGGGGCTTACGGCAGATAATGTCGCAGACGCAATAAAAAGCCTTCATCCTTATGCAGTTGACGCAAGCTCGTGTCTTGAAACGGACGGAAAAAAGGACAAGAAGAAAATGACGGAATTCGTCAATGCGGTTCGCGGATTGTTATAAATAGATGGAAGAGTTATAGTTGAGAGATACAGAGAAAAAATACAGAGAACTGATATAGAAAATAGTTTAACAAATAGAGGAGTAACAGGTTATGGCATTTATCTCAATGGTCTTTGCATCAATAGCACTTATAGTGGTGGTGATCGGGCTCGCTATTTTACTTATAGGTCTTATTCTTGATGTTATCTGGGGCGTTAAGAAACGCAAACAGAAAAAAGTTCCAATAGTACTTAAAGGCTTTGCGGTCGTACTTACTATATGGGGACTTATTCAGGGAGTCGGTCCTATCGCGTTTATCGGCATCATGAATTTGAAGCATGATATCGAATATAGGGCAGAGGTTTCTGATCTGCCGAAGGAGGCTGTCGTTCATCTTGATCTTTCCTATGATTTGGGTAAAGGCTTTGATTACAAGGGCCAGCATTATGTGAGCGATCAGGAGCTTCATCCGCAGTCCTCACATGATAATTTCAAAACGGAGAAGGT
>OMSZ01000230.1 GCA_900313855.1 uncultured Eubacteriales bacterium | reverse complement strand
GGGTTATGTCAAACTATACTCAGTCGGGGTACAAGCTCCGACTGAGTTAAAACGCTCCGCGGGATGCGCACGGATTCGAATAGGAAATGAGTCTGCTAAAGCAGACCCGAATCCGGCGCGCAAGACTCGCGAGCTAGTCTTGACTGAGTATAATTAATAATGGTCCCACGTTAAATATATTTTAAGTTGGAGATGCCACATCTTTGCGAAAGCGTAGGTGGGCAGCAAAATAGCTTAGATGGGTTTTAATATACCACAGCATTTTACTATCCGTAGAATGCTGTGGTAGCGTTGTTATTGATATAGTATTTTGATGGTAATTATTTTGTTATATGAAGCGAGGACGAAGCTGTGACCGGAAAGCCTGATAATTGGAAAAGAATAAGAAAGAATATGTTTTCTATGGTATCTGTCGGAGTGATCGATGAACCGATCAATCAGGCTTATGATGTCATTAGTACAGGTTCACTTATCATTAATCTTGTAGCGGCTATTCTTAATACCTATGATAGCCTTAATATGCAGTACGGAAGTACGTTTTTATTGATTGAGAAAATAACGGTGGCATTTTTTGCCATCGATTTCATATTACGAATTTTAACTGCGGCTGAATTGTATCCTAATGTTTCTACAGGTACGGCAGTTAGGAAATACATTCTATCATTTGCCGGAATTGTTGATATTCTTTCATTTTTACCGTATTATCTTCCGGTGTTCTTTCCGTCGGGGGCGGCGGTATTTCGAATGTTTAGAGTTGTTAGGATCTTAAGGCTTTTCAGGATCAATGCATATTATGATTCATTAAATGTTATCACAGAGGTTCTTTCATCAAAGAAACAGCAATTGATGTCATCGGTATTTATCATTGTTATATTGATGGTTGCGTCAAGTCTTTGCATGTATAGTGTTGAACATGCAGCCCAGCCTGAAGTTTTTCAGAATGCATTTTCGGGAATCTGGTGGGCGGCATCAACATTGCTTACCGTGGGATATGGAGATATCTATCCGGTTACCACTCTTGGAAAATTTTTCGGTATACTGATAGCATTTCTTGGTGTAGGTATGGTTGCTATCCCTACCGGTATCATTTCCGCAGGTTTTGTAGAGCAATATACAAGACTTAAAGAGCTTGGAGATTTTGCTGCTGAGCAGAATATTAATTTTATAGAAATTGTTCTTAAAGACAGGGACAGATGGGTCGGTAAGCTTATCCGGGAACTGGGGCTTCCGACTAATACGATCATTGCGCTTGTTGAAAGAGACGAGGAGATCATAATTCCCAAAGGAGATGTTAAGCTTAAGGCAGGAGATATCCTAGTGTTGGGATCAGATAAACTTAATACTGACAGACAGCTTCGTTTGTCAGAGATTGTTATCGGCAAGGAGCATGCCTGGAACGGGCAGGCAATAAAGGAGCTTGATATATCAAGAAAAATGATGATCGTACTTATCAGGAGAAATGGAAGACCTGTGATACCTACAGGCGATGTCGTGATCAACGAGGGTGATGTGGTTATCTTAAGTGATTTCAGGAAAAGGTAATTTTACCTTAAATAGGAAATGGATATTTTCAAGGATCGGTGCTATACTAGAGGTTGTGAACAATTGAGTGGTTTCTGATAATTGATACGATAATGGAGGACGAAGATGGATAACGATAATAACAAAGATAACAATAAGGATGACAACTACGAAAAGTACTGTTATCTGTGCAGACGACCGGAATCGGCGGTGGGAAAGCTCATTTATATGCCCAATAATATCAATATATGTCAGGACTGTATGCAGAAGACCTTTGACAGCTTTTCGGGCGGCGGGATGCAGTTCATGGATCTTTCCAATATGCCGAATCTTAACATGAATCAGTTCACACCGGTTAATGACATACCAAAGAGCCAGAAGGTTAAGAAAAAGAAAGAAAAGGAAAAGAAAAAGGAAGAGCCGGAGATGACACTTTCATCCATCCCTGCGCCGCATGAAATGAAGGCAAAGCTTGATGAATATGTGATAGGCCAGGAATATGCGAAGAAGGTTATTTCCGTAGCTGTATATAATCATTATAAGAGAGTGCTTACAGACTCAATGGATGATATTGAGATCGAGAAATCCAATATGCTGATGGTAGGACCGACAGGTTCAGGCAAGACATATCTTGTTAAGACGATAGCAAGAATACTTAATGTTCCGTTAGCTATAACGGATGCGACAACGCTGACTGAGGCAGGATACATAGGTGATGATGTTGAAAGCGTTCTTTCCAAATTGCTTGCGGCAGCGGATAATGATGTTGAGAAGGCCGAACGCGGAATTGTATTCATAGATGAGATTGATAAGATTGCGAAAAAGAGAAATACTAATTCAAGAGATGTCAGCGGAGAAGCTGTTCAGCAGGGACTTCTTAAAATATTAGAGGGTGCTGATGTCGAGGTGCCGGTAGGATCGGGAAGCAAGAATGCGATGGTTCCGCTTACAACAATTAATACAAGGAATATACTGTTTATCTGCGGCGGCGCATTTCCTGATATAGAGGATATTATCAAAGCAAGATTAAATAAACAGTCTTCAATCGGTTTCCGCGCAGATCTTAAGGATAAATATGATAAAGATAACAATATTCTATTAAAGGTAAATGTTGAAGATCTCCGTGAGTTTGGAATGATCCCGGAGTTTTTGGGAAGACTTCCGGTGCTTTATGCTCTTGAGTCATTAGATGAAGATATGCTTGTAAAGATACTGAAAGAGCCTAAGAATGCTATTCTTAAACAGTATCAGAAACTTTTGTCGTTAGACGGTGTAGATCTTAGATTTAACGATGGTGCATATCATGCGATCGCAAAGAAAGCGATGGAGAAGAAGACCGGTGCCAGAGCGCTTCGGGCAATCATTGAGGATTTTATGCTTGATATTATGTATCAGATTCCAAGAGATGATAATATAGGAAGAGTTACTATTACAAAGGAATATATTGAAGGAACCGGAGGTCCTATATTAGAGATGCGGGGCGTGCTTGCGCTCGAGGCAGATTCCTGATTGTGGAAGTCAGGTGAATGCGAGAGTTTGCATTGAGTTGTGTGTATTTACAGAATCCAAAGGCAAGGAATAAATATTAGTTTTTGTTGATGCCCAATATGATAGTTTTTAATAAGGAGGAAAGAGGGAATTATGGAACGCAGAAATGCATGGAAGGATTATGACAAGAAAGAGATCAAGGAGTTAGAACAGTTATGTAAGGGTTATCGCAAATTCCTTGATAACGGCAAGACTGAACGGGAGTGCGTAAAGGAAATCGTCAAGATGGCTGAGGGCGCAGGCTATGTTGACATCAACGAGCTCATAAAATCAAAGAAAAAGCCTAAAAAGGGTGACAAGATATATGCTGTTAATATGAAGAAAGCAATAGTATTATTCAATATTGGTTCAGAGCCTATTGTAAACGGAATGAACATCCTTGGCGCGCATATTGATTCTCCGCGTATGGATGTAAAGCAGAATCCTTTATATGAGGATACACAGCTTGCATATCTTGATACTCATTATTATGGCGGTATTAAGAAATATCAATGGGTTACACTTCCACTTGCGATCCACGGTGTTGTTGCTAAGAAAAACGGCGAGGTTGTTGATATTGTCATCGGTGAGGATGACAAGGATCCTGTATTCTGTGTTTCAGATCTTCTTATTCATCTTGCTCAGGATCAAATGGACAAAAAAGGCGCAAAGGTTGTTGAGGGCGAGCAGTTAGATATACTTGTAGGAAGCAAGCCGCTTCCAAAGGAAGAGAAGGAGGCTGTCAAGAAGACAGTACTTTCTGTTCTTAAGAAAAAATATGATATTGAGGAAGAGGACTTCCTTTCTGCAGAGCTTGAGATAGTTCCTGCCGGAAAAGCCAGAAATATGGGATTTGATGAGTCTATGATAATCGGCTACGGACAGGATGACAGGGTATGCTCTTATACTTCTGCGGTTGCAATGTTTGAAATGGAAAATGTTAAGCGTACGGCATGCTGCCTGCTTGTAGATAAAGAAGAGATCGGTTCAGTTGGTGCAACCGGCATGCAGTCTAAGTTCTTTGAAAATACAGTTTCTGAGCTTATGGATTTAATGGGAGATTATTCAGAGCTTAAGTTAAAGCGTTGTCTTGCGGGATCATTTATGCTTTCATCTGATGTTTCGGCAGCATTTGACCCTAATTATGCAGATGCGTTTGAGAAGAAGAATTGCGCATATTTCGGACGCGGAGTTGTATTTAATAAGTTCACGGGAGCGCGCGGCAAATCGGGTTCTAACGATGCTAACGCTGAATATATCGGAAAGCTTCGTAAGATAATGGATGACAACAAGGTTGCATTCCAGACCGCAGAGCTTGGAAAGGTGGATAAGGGAGGCGGAGGAACCATCGCATATATCCTTTCACTTTATGACATGAATGTAATTGACAGCGGCGTTGCTGTTCTTAATATGCATGCGCCTTGGGAGATAACAAGCAAGGCTGATATCTATGAGGCATATAAATCATACAAAGCATTTCTTAAGGATGCGTGATGTGATAAAATGAGAAAAGGTGCGTTTCATGCTTGCATGAAACGCACCTTTTGTGTTGTGCGCCTAGCGGCGCACGTTTCTAACGGGTTCAAGTCCCGAATCCACCCGGTAGTGGGAAGGATATAGCCGAAGGCAAGGGTG
>OMSZ01000306.1 GCA_900313855.1 uncultured Eubacteriales bacterium | reverse complement strand
CGGGATGCGCACGGATTCGAATAGGAAGTGAGTCTGCTAAAGCAGACCCGAATCCGGCGCGCAAGACTCGCGAGCGAGTCTTGACGTTGTAATGATTCGACTGTCAGACTTTCAATATCCTATGTTCAATCTACCATGCTATCGCAATTAGGCGATATTGATTTTTTTTAGAGTTCAGATTAGAATATAGTTTATGCAAATTATTATGCGTTTATTAAGAAATATAGAAAATGGCTTTGTAATAGGAATGTTTAGTAGTAGGAGGAATTGAAAAATGAGTGAGAAAAAATGTCCGAGTTGTTCCGGAGTGATGGAACTTTCAAAATCAGGGAAAAAATGGATATGCCCATACTGTAATGAAGAAATAGAAAATGAAACAAAGAATTCAGAAACTGAGTTGCAGGATGGTCTTCCGCTTAATATATTCTACCTTGAAAAAGATATGGCTGAAGACAATTTTAAGAAAGATACAAAGGAATTGCTTAAATCATTGAAATATTGTCTGAATGAGCTGAAAACACTTGAAAGAATTGAAGATTATATGAAAAAAAATATGATGGATACGGATAGTTATGGTTCGGACGATATGGAAGGTGTTCAAAAGGAGCTTGCTAATGTTGCCAGGGAAAGACTTGCCGATGAATTAGAACAGGATGAGAGGATTATTCTTTATACCGAGAATGGAATGTTTGCAAGGCGTAAAGAATTTAATGTGATAACTGATAAAAGATGCTTTTTTGTCAATAAGAAGGATTATATACAGATAAAGCATACGGATATAGTTGATATTAAAGTAGATTCCACACTTGGTATGCCTAGTTGGTCCTTGAACGGAGATTATAAGAAGACAATAACATCAAACTGTACTGATTACAGAATGCTAGGGGCTGTCATTGCTTTAATATGCCTGCTTTCATTTAAGCAGGATCCGGAACGTGAGCGGATCAGATTAGTGTAGTAATTATCTATATCAGTTTTTTGATTATGAGGAAAACTAATATGAAGATAAATGAAACAGAACACGGAACAATTTCCAAAGAGAATACCGCAGTGAAATACCTTGTTGCTATGGATTCATTTAAGGGTAGTCTTAGTTCTATTGAAGCGGCAAATGCTGTTAAAGAGGGAATACTAAGAGCAAATCCTGAAGCTATCGTAGATGTCTGTCCATTGGCTGATGGAGGTGAGGGAACGGTTGATGCGTTGATATACGGAATGCGGGGAAGTTTTCAATATGTCAAGGTTTCGGATCCTTTGGGCAAAGCTATAGATTGTAAATATGGTATTATACGCACATTTTCATCGGATGCCGGTAACGATGAGGGTGATTTTCAATTATGTGCGGTTATTGAGGCTGCCGGAGCCTGCGGACTGTATCTTGTTCCACCGGATAAAAGAAATCCTTTATATACCACGACTTATGGAGTTGGAGAGGTTATACTTGATGCGCTTGATAAAGGCTGCAGAAGGTTCATTATCGGAATAGGCGGCAGTTCGACGAATGATGGCGGTATCGGAATGCTTGAAGCGCTTGGGGCGCATTTTTTTGATAAGAATGGAAATGAAATAATACGTGGCGCGGCAGGACTTGAAAAATTATATTCAATAGATGTATCCGGGATGAATAATGAGCTTAGCCAATGTTCATTCATGATAGCATGTGATGTTGATAATCCGTTGTGCGGGGAAAAGGGTTGTAGCCGGATATTTGCAAGGCAAAAAGGTGCAGATGATGATTCGATAGACAGGATGGACGGATGGCTAGATCATTATGCGGATCTGACTACTGATGCATTTAAAGGGGTAAATGATATAAAAGATATTGATAAAAACTATCCGGGTACGGGAGCAGCCGGTGGATTGGGATTTGCGTTTAAGTATTATTTAGGTGCTGAGCTAAAGCCGGGAATTGATATTGTGATCAAAGAGACAGGCTTGCTTGAATATATTAAAAGCGCAGATGTTATTATTACAGGTGAGGGCTGCCTCGATGCCCAGACTTTAATGGGAAAAGCACCTGTCGGGTTGGCAAGAGCGGTCAAGGCATGCGATCCATCTAAGAAGGTTATTGCATTGGCAGGCAGGTTAGGTGAGGGCGCAGAAGAATGCAAAGCTCATGGCATAGACAAATGCTATGGGATAACAGATTATATACATTATGATGATCTTGCAGAGTATATGGACAGGGAAAATGCCTATTCGAATCTGTCAAAGCTGACAGAGAACCTTTGAAGAGATCCTCAAAAGGAATGAAGAAGGACGACAGATAGGCTTTGAGAATCCTGCGGAGTCTGAATATTTCGAGGCTTTAGGACGCATCAATCTCTATGATATGTCAAGTGTTGCCAACGAGAATCCGGAATCCTTCGGAACATATTTTGATACAGCTCCTATGGCTGTTATCGAGACGAATGATAAAAAGCTCAGGGTGGTTCGCTGTAATAAGTCCTATCGTGAATTTTTGGATAATGCGTTTGGTCCGTTAGAGGTGGGTACTGATGTCGAATATGAATTCTTTAAATCAGGTTATGGAGATGCTTTTGCCAATGCGATTAAACGGTGTGCAAAGACCGGTGATAGAGCATTTATTAATGAACGGTTCAGCAGTGACTCCATGATATATGCCTTTGTGACAAGAATTGCAGTTAATCCCGTAACGAATGTGGTTGCATGTTCGGTGATCATTCTAGGTATGCCGAATAAAAATTTTTGATGATTTTAGAGGGATGTACTATGTACATCCCTTTTATTATGTTATATAATGGGCGATAGTGCTTTGATGAAAAAAGGTGCTTTTTAATAGACGTATTAAGGGAGTATCATTTTGTTGATAATATGCAATACGATCATGCTTTGGAGGAAAGAAGATGAAAGATAAAGAAACGATAATTGAGCTTAAGAATATTTCTAAGTCTTATGATAAAGAGACTATGGTTATAGATAACTTAAACCTTGAGATCAAGAAGGGAGAGTTTGTTACCCTGCTCGGACCGTCAGGCTGCGGTAAGACTACCCTGCTTAGAATGATAGGCGGATTTGAAACCCTGACATCTGGAGAGATCCTTCTACATGGTGAGGATATAAGCAAGCTTCCGCCTAATGAGAGACCGGTCAACACCGTGTTTCAGAAATATGCTCTTTTTCCGAGCATGAATATATATGATAATATAGCCTTCGGTCTTAAGATCAAGAAACTTGACAAGGCGGTAATTGACGAAAAGGTTAAAAGGGCTCTGGAGATAGTTGACCTTGAGGGCTTTGAAAAGAGAGGCATCAATACTTTGTCGGGAGGACAGCAGCAGCGTATCGCGATAGCAAGAGCTATTGTCAATGAACCGGAAATACTGTTGCTTGATGAGCCACTTGGAGCGCTTGATTATAAGATGAGAAAAGAAATGCAGTTAGAGCTTAAAGAGATGCATAAGGAGTTAGGCATCACATTTATATTCGTAACCCATGATCAGGAGGAAGCGCTTACCATGTCTGATAAGGTTGTTGTCATGGCTGATGGTAAGATTCAGCAGGTTGGTACTCCTGAGGAGGTCTATGATACTCCGTCTAATATCTTTGTTGCGGATTTCATAGGCGAGAGCAATATATTCAATGGTGTTATGACCGATTCCGGCAAGGTTAGGTTCTGTGATACGGAATTTGAGTGTGTTGATTTCTATCCGCCGGGAACTAAGATAGAGGCGATGGTAAGACCTGAGAACGTGCATATTGTTAAGCCGTCAAAGGGAATGTTAACCGGTATTGTATCCTCTTCGATATTCAAGGGTATATATTATGAGGTCCTTGTAATGCACGGAAAGAATGAGTTTACGGCGCAGAGCCAGAAGGAACTTCTAAAGGGCACCGAGGTCGGTATAGCGATCGAGCCTGATGGAATTCATGTTGTGCCGTATAATATTAACAAGAATCATTATACCGGCGTTATTGATGAGGAGATGAGAGTAAGGTTTGTCGATTTCTCTATGAAGCTTGATCTTACCAAGGTTTTTGATGGCTCGTATATTAAGGATGGGGAGCTTTATGGCAATAACGGAGTAGCGCTTAATGCCGAAGGCAAGAAGATAGACGCATATTTTGATCCGGGTAAAGCTGATCTTTCGGATGTACCTGATGAAGGCCTGGTTGCCGGACATATTATATCAATTATCTACAAGGGCGATCACTACAGCTATATCGTAAGAAGCAAGAATGACAAGGACTATTACGCTGATGATGACTGGTTATGGAATATTGGCGACTATGTCAGCGTGATAATTCCTGAGGACAGTATAGAATATAAGCTGTTATAATAAGCCGGCAGGCAATGTGAAAAGAAAGGGAAAGATTGATGAAATTTACTAGAAGCAAACTGGCTATACCATATATCATATATATGATCATTTTTGTGGTGCTCCCTCTGTTTGTGGTGTGCTACTATGCATTTACAGGTGATGACGGAAGCTTCACTTTTGAGAATTTTACAGACTTTTTTACCAACAGCAAGACGATCGGAACTTTGTTTTACAGCGCTGTTATAGCGGTGGTTACAACCATATGCTGTCTGCTTATTGCATATCCTACGGCATTTGTGCTTGCTAAGGGGAACTTTAAACGTTCGGATATTTTACTGATAGTATTTGTAATGCCTATGTGGATCAATTTCACCTTAAGAGTGACGGCTCTTAAAGAGGTTTTGAATGCTATTGAGGGCAATCTCGCGTACTATCCGTTTTTCAATTCGGTACTTGCGATGACCTATGATTTCATGCCCTTTATGATAATGCCGATATATGCTTCACTTACCAAATTGGATGACCAGATAGTAGAGGCGGCGGCGGATCTTGGCGCTAAACCGTGGCAGATCATGCTCAAAATTGTAATACCGATGTCAATGCCGGGAATAATAAGTGGTATCACAATGGTATTTCTTCCGGCTATGACGAATTATGTCGTGCTTGATATG
>OMSZ01000286.1 GCA_900313855.1 uncultured Eubacteriales bacterium | reverse complement strand
GGGATGCGCACGGATTCGAATAGGAAGTGAGTCTGCTAAAGCAGACCCGAATCCGGCGCGCAAGACTCGCGAGCGAGTCTTGACAGTATGATCAATATGATCAGGTGTCCGAATATGTTCTGCGGAGGTGTGTTTATGAGTAACAAAAGGATGATAGCAAAGAAACTGCTGTTTATTATGCTTGCGTTTTTTATGGTACTTTCAAACGGTGGGGGAGCTTTATTGGAAACATCTTATGTCTGTGCTGCAAAAAAGAGCGGAAGTACTAACATGACGAAAAGCATTAAAGTCAAAAGTGCTAAGGGAAGGAATATGACTGCTGATGAAGTGGCAGCTCTTTCAGGCTCAACATTTAAACTGTTTGACAATATTATGAAGAGTGAACCGGCGGATAAGAATGTTCTTATTTCTCCGTCTTCAATATATTATGCATTCGGAATGGCCGAGAACGGGGCTAAGAGCAGCACTAAGTCGCAGCTTGAGAATGTGGTAAACGGAGGTATCAAGTCAGGAGAATTCAATAAGATTCTTGCCGCATCGAAGAAACGTATGATGTCTGACAAATGTGTTAAGTGGAATGTTGCCAATTCTGTCTGGTATATAGACAGAAAGGATGTCAAGGTTAAAAAGAAGTTCCTTAAGAAGGTCAAATCATATTACGGTGCTGAGGTTTATAAGGCACCGTTTAATAGCAAAACGCTTAAGGATGTCAACTCCTGGGTTAAGAAGAATACTCATAAGATGATACCGAAGGTGCTTGACAGAATTAGTAAAGATGAGGTTATGTACATAATCAATGCTATGGCATTTGAGGGTGAATGGGGCGAGCAGTTTAAGGATAGTCAGGTGACAAAGAATCAGGAATTTACCAATATCGATGGTTCCAAATCTAAAACTACAATGCTTTCGGAGAAGGAAGAATCATACTTTGAGCTAAACGGAGGTTTAGGCTTTAGAAAGAAGTATAAGGGTTATAATTATTCCTTCGTTGGAATAATGATGCCGGATAATATGACTCCTTCCGAATATATTTCGAAGTTATCGGAAAACGGTGGGGAATTCCCTAAGCAGCTTTCCAATGTGAAATCTGCCGATGTCTATGTCAAATTCCCTGAGTTTTCATACGATTATGATATTGAGATGTCGAAGGTCTTAAAAAACATGGGAGTTTCTGATGCATTTGACCAGGAAAAGGCCAATCTCTACAATATGTTTAAGAAGACGGATGACTATAATTATTGTTTCAGTAAAGTTATACACAAGACACATATCGAGGTTGATAAGAATGGTACCAAGGCGGCTGCCGTTACAGCCATTTCCGTTGAGAAGGCTACTGCATTTTTCAGAGAGCGTGAGAAGGTTTATATAACGCTTGATAAGCCGTTTGTTTATGCTATTGTTGATGATAAGACCAATCTTCCGGTATTTGTCGGTGTTGTTAATAAGTTAAACTAAGCAAAGCTGTTGATTTAGTACATGCAGGTGTCAAAAATTATTTTTTGACACCTCTTTTTTATTTTTAAAGTGTTCAATAAAAATAATTTTAATTTAGGGGTTGATTTTTTGGGAAAATAGGGTAAAATAATAATTGTGTTAGCACTCAATGAAAGTGAGTGCTAACGAAAGTTCGAATACAGACCGCACAATCTTATTGGAATATTTATCTATTAATATCAATAAGGTTTATAAGGCTGTATTAATGTAAATGATTTGTTTAAAGGAGGAATAGAAATGAAGTTAGTTCCATTAGGATCAAGAGTAGTTCTTAAAGAGTGCGTTGCTGAGGAAACTACTAAGTCAGGTATCGTGCTTCCTACAGCATCACAGGAGAAGCCTCAGTATGCAGAGGTTATTGCAGTAGGACCCGGAGAGGTTGTTGACGGCAAGATGGTTGAGATGCAGGTTAAGGTTGGAGATAAGGTTATCTATTCTCGTTATGCAGGTAACGATGTTGAGCTTGACGGTGAGAAATACATTATTGTTGAGCAGAAGAACATTCATGCTGTTGTAGAGGGCTGATCATCTAACCGGCATTTATTTGAATGATATATTAATATCACTGAAGATTATTTGATGTTTTTTAGCAGATCATAATATATGAAAATGGAGGTAGTTTATAATGGCTAAAGAAATTAAATATGGCGTAGATGCCCGTAAGGCATTAGAGGCTGGTGTTAATCAGCTTGCAGATACAGTAAGCGTAACACTCGGACCAAAAGGAAGAAACGTAGTTCTTGCAAAATCATTTGGTGCACCGCTTATTACTAACGATGGTGTGACTATTGCAAAGGATATTGAGCTTGAGGATGCATTCGAGAACATGGGTGCTCAGATCGTTAAAGAGGTTGCTACAAAGACTAATGATGTAGCCGGTGACGGTACAACAACAGCAACAGTTCTTGCACAGGCAATGATCAATGCTGGTATGAAGAATCTTGCAGCAGGCGCTAATCCGATCATCTTAAGAAAGGGTATGAAGAAGGCTTGCGATAAGGCAGTTGACGCTATTTCAGAGATGAGCCAGACCATTAACGGCAAGGAGCAGATAGCAAGAGTTGCATCTATCTCAGCCGGTGATGAGACTGTCGGTGAGATGGTGGCAGATGCTATGGAGAAGGTTTCAAACAATGGTGTTATCACTATTGAGGAATCTAAGACAATGAAGACAGAGCTTGACCTTGTAGAAGGTATGCAGTTCGATCGTGGATATATTTCAGCTTATATGTCAACAGATATGGAGAAGATGGTAGCTGAGCTTGATAATCCATATATCCTTATAACAGATAAAAAGATTTCTAATATTCAGGATATTCTTCCTATACTTGAGCAGATAGTTCAGGGTGGACAGAAGCTTCTTATCATCGCTGAGGATATTGAGGGTGAAGCGCTTACAACACTTATTCTTAACAAGCTTCGTGGAACCTTCCAGGTTGTTGGTGTTAAGGCTCCCGGATATGGTGACAGAAGAAAAGCAATGCTTGAGGATATCGCAATCCTTACAGGTGGTAAGGTTATTACTGACGAGCTTGGTCTTGACCTTAAGGAGACAACACTTGATGATCTCGGCCGCGCTAAGAGCGTAAGAGTTGAGAAGGAGAACACGATCATCGTTGACGGTGCAGGTGATGCTTCTGCTATAGAGGGAAGAGTTAATCTTATTAAGAGCCAGATCGAGGAGACAACATCTGACTTTGACAGAGAGAAATTACAGGAGAGACTTGCTAAGCTTGCAGGCGGTGTTGCAGTAGTTCGTGTTGGTGCTGCTACCGAGACAGAGATGAAG
>OMSZ01000305.1 GCA_900313855.1 uncultured Eubacteriales bacterium | reverse complement strand
GGGATGTTCTTTATCAGGATCTTATCCGGTTATCCGGTAAGCCCGTAAAGGAAACTGTAATAAAGAAACACGGTAATATGCCGGTTTGACAGAAGCGCGTGAAATGCATCTGATTGCTTATACAGAGAGAATGCCTTTGTGAAAAAGAAAAGGGGACCTGAAAGGTCCCCTGACTGCATTAGAACAGGAATCAGCATCCACATCCGCAACCGTTGTTTCCGCCATTTCCACAGCAGCACAGAATGAGTAAGATGATAATGATCCATGAGCAATTGTTTCCGGAACATCCGCAGCCGTCATTTCCACCAAAGAAACCATTGCCACAGCCGTTATCATTACCGCAGCAGCATAAAAGAAGTAAAATGATGATAATCCATGAGCAGTTGTTACCGCTGCCACAACCACAGTTTGTTGCTGATAAGTCACCCATAAGGAATTCCTCCAAAATTATCTTTGCAATACTATAATATGGCGGGGGTGAAAAAGTGTTACTGTTTTTTGAAATTTTTTTTGATTATTTTTACAAACCATGATGAGGATACTGCACGAGGTATTAAGGAGAGAGTGTTTATTGTAAAGATTCTGCAATGTAAAGAGGTATTAGAATGCATAAAGTAATATATATTAAAAGAAAAGATGCGCATATCAGCATGACAATTCGTAAAAAAGATTGTGATCATGCCCATTCATATCTGCATATTATGTTAACAATACTCATAGTATGTATCATGAGTATTTTAATTAATTCCAATGCAACAGCAAAAACTTCATTTAATAAGAAGAAAGTTAATGGTATTATGTCAACCACAGTATATGATGATGTGGTAGTCACCTGGGAAGGATTAAAGGATGCCAAAGGCTATGAGATATATGAAAGAACAGAAGAGGATTCCTTTACATGTGTTAAGAGAACAGCTTCATGTAAAGCGGTATTAAAGAACAGGATTCCCGGCAAAGATTATCAATACTATGTGCTTGCATATAATATGAGCGATAATGGAAGTATGGGGTATTGTAAGCCCTCTGATAAAGTGGAAACAACAGTTCCGGTTACGGGAAGATCTACCGTTAAGAATCTGCTTCGTACCGCGCTTGCGCCTGTTGGAAATACGATGTATGTCTGGGGCGGTGGCTGGAATAAGGCTGATACTGCAGCGGGAAAAGAGGCAAAGAGAACAGGTCTTTCTGCATCCTGGAGAAACTTTGCAAAGGATAAGAAATCCGGTTATGATTACAATAATTACAGATATCTAATACATAAAGGACTGGACTGCTCAGGTTATGTGGGATGGTGCGTTTATAATATTATGAATACGGCTAATGGTAAGAAGGGCTATGTCTATAAGGCGTCGAAGCAGGCAAAGAATTTTTCTGATATGGGATTTGGTGAATATATTCCGGCGGGAAAGATTAAGGATTATAAGCCCGGAGATATTATGAGTTCAACCTGCTCCTGCTGCGGGCATGTCTGGATAGTTGTAGGACAATGCGATGACAAAAGCTTGGTGCTCATCCATGCATCGGCTCCGGGAGTACAGATATCGGGAACGGTGACACCGTCAGGTAAAAGGAACAGCGAGGCTTACCGACTTGCAAAGAAATATATGAAGAAATACTATAAAGGCTGGAAATATCCTGCAATGTTAAAGGGCAGCCCATATCTTACCCACTACAGCCAGATGCGCTGGAATACAGAGGGTGATGATGCTATTCTCTCCGACCCTGACGGATATTATGACATGAGCGCCAAAGAGGTTCTTGAGGATTTGTTTAGTATATATGATTAAGTTGTTTGGTACGGGATTGCAAATGGATAGCAAAATGACAGTAACAAATTGGCAATAACAGAACACATGGAGGTTTGTATGGATCAGAGCAAGGTTAGTACTGACCTGTTTCTGGCTATGAATGTGCCGGATAATATCAGGCAGGATAGTGTTGATCTTAATGTTGGATATGATGAACTGTTTGATGAGTGGGAGCTTATTATAAGATACACCGGCAATTTGGACAATATTTCAGAAGAACTTAATGTTAATATAGAAGAATTACTCGGGGGATATGCGATTGCGCGTGTCCCCCGTTTTCTGATCTCCCGTCTGTCTGAATATCCACAGATAGATTATATTGAAAAGCCGAAGTCACTTTTGACATCAGCCGTAGATGGGGTAAATGCTTCCTGCGTGGCAAGAGTAAGACTGCCTGATTATGACCTTACAGGACGTGGAGTGCTGATATCTGTTGTTGACAGCGGGGTTGATTACGCCTGTCCGGATTTCATGAATGAGGACGGTACCACAAGAATCGAAAGGATATGGGATCAGACAATACCGGGCAATCCGCCCGAGGGCTTTCGAATAGGAAGCGAATATACTATGGAGGATATCAATGAGGCATTAAATGATAAAGCCGGTGTAAATGGAGGAACTTCCGATCAGGCAGCATTTCAAATGACCGGTCGAATTACGAACGGTGTGGATAAGGTACTTGAGTTTGATTCAACGGGACATGGCACGGCAGTTCTTGGGATCGCGGCAGGAAACGGCAGAGAATCGGATGGAAGATATGAGGGCATGGCACCGGAGGCAGGGATTGTTGTGGTCAAAATGGGAAACGTAGATGAACGGGGTTTTCCAAGAACGACGCAGCTTATGCTTGCTGTGGATTACTCTATAAGGTACGCGGAAAGCGTTGGCAAGCCGATTGCTGTCAATATCAGTTATGGCAATAATTATGGTGCTCATAATGGAGACAGCATTTTGGAGAGATATCTTGATACGGTTGCCAATATGTATCGTACAGCTGTTGTTGTCGGAGCGGGGAATGAGGGTATAACCTCAAGGCATGCATCGGGCATGCTGACGTCGGGGGATTTTTCAGAGATAGAGATAAATGCGGGCGAATATCTTACATCATTTAACATACAGATATGGAAAAGCTTTCAGGATGATATTGATATATACATAGACACGCCTTACGGAAGGCGTATAGGACCATTTTCCGATATCTCATCGGTACAGTCCTATACCACGTCAGGGAATGTCATAAATGCTTATTATGGTATGCCGACACCCTATAATTCCAAGCAGGAGATATATATTTCTGTTGTGGGGCAGCGGGATTATGTTACGCCGGGAATATGGAAGGTGTTTCTCGATGCGGGAAGAATAGTCTCCGGAGAATATGATATGTGGCTTCCGGTGGCTGGAAGCACTACGGCAGAGGTGGCATTTGTAAGACCTGACATGTATAATACATTAACTATTCCTTCAACGGCAAGATATGTGATCTCGGTTGCGGCATATAACTCTGCGACAGACAGCTATGCCGCATTTTCCGGAAGGGGCGTAAATGCATATGATGTCATGGCAGGGAAAGCAAACGGGGCAAAGCCCGATATCGTTGCTCCCGGAGTTTCGGTAATATCAACGAAGGCAGGATGCGGATATGGTGAGTTTACCGGAACATCATTTGCCGCACCCTATGTTACCGGCGCAGCGGCGCTTCTTATGCAGTATGGTATTGTGGATGGCAATGACCGCTATCTTTACGGTGAGAAGTTAAAGGCGGCTATCATAAGGGGAGCAAGACCGTTAACGGCGCAGCAGTTCTTCCCTTCTCCGCTTCTTGGTTGGGGAGCTCTGTGTGTGTCTGACAGTTTATCTTAGATAGATATTTGAAAACCTCTTAGAAAAGTGTTTTAGCAGGCGGTTCTTTTCTTGCATATGTGGAGTTTTGTAAATGGTAACACGGTGATAAGCGGAAAAACAAGCAAAGTAAGTTTGATATTGTAAAATATATACGGTTAGAGTTATAATACTCATTAAGGACATGTACAAAAGCAAGTAATAATATTTTTACAGGATAAGGAGTAGATGAATAATGGCAGACAGGATCAGACAATATATGGCATATATAGATAATTTACTTGAAAGTGAAGATGAGGACATCGACTGGGATGAGGAGATGAAGAAGCATCTTGTCCAGATCGCATTTTTTGCGCATGAAAGGTTCATACATCTAATCGTTACAGTACTTTTTGCATTGATATCCATGATGGTATTCTTATATGCATTCAGTAATTTTTCCATACCTATATTTCTGCTTATTGTTATGCTGCTTGTGTTGCTGATACCGTATATTAAGCACTATTTTCTGCTTGAAAACAGTGTTCAGGATATGTACGAGCAATATGATAAAATGCAGGCAAAGGCCGGTTATTCTTCCTTTGTAAGAGTCGGAAAGTATAAGAGGTAGAGGGTCGTCATGTCGATTGTTCAAGGTTTGCGAAGTAAGTATTGCGGTAGGATTCCCATCTTGCTTTGCGCGATATAATACATTTGTAAAAGCGAGGCATTACTATGTTTGATATCATTACAGTAAAAAAACGTAAGCTATATTTCTTGAGTTTTATCATTCTTTTTTCTTTTGCAGCATTTATTCCGAAGGTTTCAACAAAGGCTGCAGATAATTCCGCAAAGATAATCAAGGACAATAAGGATTTTAAGGTAAGCGCCCGATATGGTTTTGGCGGAAGCGTAATGTATGATATTCCTATGCAGGTTATGATCACGATAGAGAGTAAGCAGAATTTTGAAGGAACGCTGAGGGTTTATAAGGATGTTGATTCTGCCCAGACAGTTGTCGCTTTTGGAAGACGTATTACTTTAGCTGCCGGAGAGACTAAGACCTACAAGCTGACTGCAAACGCGCCTAATCAGACCGGAATAGTACATCTTGCGATATTCAATGAGAAGGACAAGGTTGTTTATGAGGAAAGCTCGACTCTGACCATGGACTCAAAGGATCCGAATTCCATGGTTGGTATCCTTTCTGATGACTATAGTGGTATTGCTTATTTTAACGGTGTGAGTATTGCATCCTCTGGTTATATGGGCAATGTATCCACGTTTGAGCTTAGCAGGGAGGATTTTCCTGAAAACAGTCAGGCATTGGGAAGTCTCAAGTTTTTGATCATAGATAATTTTGACACATCCTCGCTTTCTTCAAAACAGTTTGATGCTTTGAAGAAATGGGTAAGTGATGGCGGTATTCTTATTCTGGGACTTGGAAGCCACTATCAGCGCGTGCTTTCAGGCTTTAAGGATGATTTTGTTTCGGGTAATCTTGGAAGCCTTTC
>OMSZ01000304.1 GCA_900313855.1 uncultured Eubacteriales bacterium | reverse complement strand
TTAAAGCATGCGGGAAATAATTAAAAGGAGAATGAAGATGATAACACGTGAAAACACCAAAACATTGTATGATCTGTTGAAAAATGCCGGAACAGAATATGCTTCAAAAATCTTTTTGAAGTATGAAAAGGCAGAAGTATTTTATTGTAATACGTACAGCGAGCTTTACAAAGACAGCTGTTCGTTCGGTGCATGGGTTTCAGAGCAGGGTGACTGCCCTCATGTCGCACTTCTTGGAAAGTGCAGCTACCGTTATTTAAATGCACTTTTCGGAACGGTAAGTGCAGGAGGAATTGCAGTTCCTATCGATATTAAGGCAGGAACAAGAGGTATTATCGAAAGAATTAATCAGGCTGATACAGACATACTTCTTTATGATTGGGATTTTCACGATGAGATAGATTTATATAAGTCAGAGTGCAGTGGCGTAAAAGAATTCATTTGTATTCAGAATATGACCGAGCAGTCGGTTCATAACATCTGTAAGAGTTATCGTAATAATTCATTTGAGCCAAAGTCAAAAGAGGATGAATGTGCGCTTATCATTTTCACCTCCGGAACAACCGGTAAGGGAAAAGGCGTTATGCTTTCGCATGGCAATCTGATCGATAACATTTTCAACAGTACTGAGGTTGAAAAGCAGGATAATGAGGTTGCAATGAATGTACTGCCTATTCATCATGTGTTCTGCTTAAGCGGAGATGTATTCCTGACAATGAGATACGGAAGCAAGCTTTGTCTCTGTCCGGATGTATCAAAGCTCTTCCATTATATAACCGTGTTCAGACCGACGGTGCTTCGTTGTGTTCCGATGATAAGCAAGACTATATATAACAGAATAGTAATGATGCACAGAAAGAAACGTGAGGTCACAAGAAGGCAGATCAAGGATGAGCTGTTAGGACCGGATTTCCATAAGATAATAAGCGGTGGCGGATATCTTGCAAAGGATCTTGCGCTCAATCTTATCGGTCTTGGGATAACGATCGGTCAGGGCTATGGTATGTCGGAGTGCTCACCTAAGATCGCGGCGCCTGACTATGAGCGTTTAGAGAAGCTTGACTCTGTAGGCCGGTTGGTTGAAGGCTGTCAGGTGCGTTTCGTTGAGGGCGAGATACAGGTCAAGAGTCCGTCAGTTATGATGGGATATTATAATGACGAAGAGCTTACAAAGGAGGCACTTACAGAGGACGGATGGCTTTGTACCGGAGATCTCGGTTACGTGGATGACGAGGATTTCTTATACCTTACAGGCCGTAAGAAGAATCTTATAATTCTTAGTAACGGAGAAAATGTTGCGCCTGAGGGAATAGAGAATATGTTTGATGACGAGGTGCTTATCAAGGATATTCTTGTGTATGAGGATAATGATACAATCGCTGCATGCGTATATCCTAATTATGAATATGCACAGCAGCAGAATATCAAGGATGTTGAAGGTGCGGTAAATGATATTATCAATATTAAGAATGTATCACTTCCGCCGTCATCACAGATCATGAAATGCTTTGTGCGTAAGCATCCGTTTAAGAAGACTTCATCTGATAAGATCATTCGTGAGAAGTTCTTTGAGGATATGGAGAATGAAAAGGCTCGTAAGAGTGATCTTACAATGCCTGTAACAGAGCTTCAAAAAGAGCTCTGTCAGGTTATCGGCGATATTACCGGCAACGATTATATCGGTACTACAGAGGACTTCTACAGCATCGGACTTGACTCGATGGGAAGCGTAATGCTCATTGAGGAGATGGATGAGAGATTTAATATCAGCATCTCACTTTCAGAGCTTATCGAAAACAATACGGTGCTTCTTCTTGAAGCATTTATTATCAATAAGAAAAATGACAGCAAGAGTGCGGTTGATCTTTCCATAAGAGATGAGTATCCTCTTACAGCTATTCAGATGTACTTTGGCTACATCATCAAGGGTAACACAACGGGTAACCTTCCGTTCCTTTATAAGCTTGACAACAGTATAGATCTTGAGAGATTAAAGGCTGCATTCATTAAGGTCTGTGATGTTCATCCGATACTTAAGGACAACATTCATTTTAACGGTCAGATGCTTATGAACTACAGGGATGATTCCAAGGTTATCGATATCCCGATCGAAAAGATGACCGAGGAGCAGTGGGAAGAGAAGAAAAATGAGCTTGTTCAGGCATTCAAATATACCGAGGATGACGATCTTGTTCATGTATTCTTATGTGAGACGGAGAGCGCAAAATACTTCTTCATGGATGTAGCTCATATAATCGGTGATGGTATTTCCATCGGTATCATACTTAAGGATTTGAACCGCATTTATTGTGGAGAAGAGGTTGAGCCTGAGAAATTCACCTTCTATGATTTCACTTTGGAGGATGCCGTTAAGGCGGAAAATGGTTCAAGAAAGAACGATGTAATAAGAACAGCGCAGCTTATGCATGATATGAAATTTAACAGAAGTATTCTTAACAAGCGCGTTACACCAGATGCCTTTGAGAGAAAATATGCAGCTATCACAACCCGTTTTGACAGACTCACAAGAAAAGAGATTCTGTATTACTGCAAGGAGAACGGTGTATCGGAGAATGTTATGTTCCTGACAGCATTTAATTATCTTATCTATCTGTTCTCTGATCAGGATGATGTGTTTGCAAACAGTATCCACAGCGGTCGTACAGACAGCCGTTATGCGCATATGGTCGGTTCACTGTTTCTTACATACTTCTGCAGATTTACAAGAAAGCCTCACCAGACGGTTATCGAGCTGCTTAAGGAAACAGGTTCACAGATCATGAATACGATGCAGAATTCACTTCCTAACGCAAGACAGGGTGAAATGTTCTTCCAGTATCAGGGCGACATTTTAGGTACAAAGGAGATCGGTGATGCACCTGCATCAAGATACCACATCCAGTTGGATTCACTTCCGTTCCATATGCAGGTATTTACTGATGATAAGGGCTATTATCAGGAGTTAAGATATTGGGAAAACCGTTTCGATAAGAAGCAGCTTGAAATATTCCTTGAGTGCTATGAGTATATCTTACTTGCAATGCTTGAGGAGACTTCGGTCAGAAGACTTAAGAGACACCTTCCTGAGAGTGTATATCCTAAGCATTTCATTGTATCTACAAAGCAGTTAAATGAGGAAGCAGGCGAGAAGCTTGTTGATGCGAGAAGACGTGAATGCAAGGTATATATACTTGATGAGAGCTACCAGAAGAAGCCTTACGGAGCATGGGGTAAGCTTTATATCAAGGATATCAAGCCTGCAAGATATAATAATGTTGTTACCAGCAGTTATAGTGAGGGCGAGCTCTACGAAACAGATATCATTGCAAGAATTCTTCCTGACGGAACGGTTGATATGCTTGAAAATAACGGAAGAACTGTTATTACTGACGGTATTCACGGAATACGTAAGTTCTCGTTAAAGGATATTGAGAATGCGGTAGCTTCATTAGACGGTGTAGATAGTGCAGCCGCTTATCTGTACTTCGATCCGGAGATTAATGAGATGAGCATTGCGGTTGATGTCAAGGCTGATGAGACCCAAAAGGATGAGTTAAATGCAGAGAGCATCATAAAACATATGTCTGATAACTATGATGAAACCATGGTTCCGAAGGTTGTTAATATACTTCTTGACATGTAGTATTAGTTGGTGGTAAAATTCGCACAAAGTGTACAGCGAAAGCTGTAAAGCAGGGTGGCACCGCGGATTATGTTTATTCGTCCCTGACAGAATTTAATTCTGTCAGGGTTTTTTTCTATAAAGTTTTGTTCCCGGCAGGCTATGTCAATTACCAAAAGGAGGATGGGTTATGTTAGTAAAACCAACTTACGAAGAAATTGAAAGTATTATTGCGGAGGGTGATTATGATGTTGTTCCGGTAAGTACGAGTATATTATCGGACTTCACAACACCGATCGAGGCGATGAGAATACTGCAGAATGTCTCTGATCATTGTTATATGTTAGAGTCTGCACAGGCAGATGAGAAATGGGGACGCTACACGTTCTTAGGGTATGAGCCGAAATTATCTGTGGACTGCATTGACGGAAATATTGTCTGTAACGGCAAGGCTGTAGATTGCAATGATCCGTCGGATTATTTAAGGGATATACTTTCTAAGCACAAAAGTCCTAAGCTTTCCGAATTGCCTTCATTTACAGGCGGGCTTGTGGGGTATTTCTCATTTGACTATATCAATTACAGCGAGCCGACCACAAAATGTAAGGTTGAGGATACAGAAGGCTTTAAGGATATGGATCTGATGCTTTTTGATAAGGTTATTGCATTTGATAACGTAAGGCAGCAGATAATTCTCATTGCCAATATGTATGTTGCAGACGGAAGAGAAGGATATGACAGGGCAGTCGGTGAGCTTGATGAAATGAAAAAGCTGCTGATGTCAGGAGAGAAGGCAAAGGATAGTCATGGAAGTCTTAAAGGGGAAATGACACCTTTATTTGATAAAGAGCAGTATTGCGAAATGGTTGAGAAGGGAAAGAAATATATATTTGAGGGAGATATTTTTCAGATCGTTTTGTCAAACCGTCTAAGCGCTCCGTTTGAGGGAAGTCTTTTTAATACCTACAGGGTGTTAAGAACCATCAATCCCTCACCTTATATGTTTTATTTCTCGGGTACTGATGTGGAGGTCGCAGGGGCTTCACCGGAGACACTTGTTAAGCTTGAAGATGGTGTGCTGCATACATTTCCTCTTGCAGGCACAAGACCAAGGGGTAAGGATCAGGAAGAGGATATTGCGCTTGAGAAAGAGCTTTTGCAGGATGAAAAGGAGCTTGCCGAACACAATATGCTCGTTGATCTTGGAAGAAATGATCTTGGAAGGATCAGTAAGTTTGGAAGTGTTAGCGTGGAAAAGCTTCACTCGATCGAGAGGTATTCTCATGTAATGCATATCGGTTCAACCGTAAGAGGCGAGATAGAAGATGGTAAGGACGCATTAGACGCAATAGAGTCTGTGCTGCCTGCAGGAACGTTGTCGGGTGCGCCTAAGCTTAGGGCATGTCAGCTTATCGGGGAGCTTGAAAACAATAAGCGTGGAATATACGGAGGCGCTATCGGATATATTGATTTTGGCGGAAACATGGATACCTGTATAGCAATTCG